>JAGKTZ010000077.1 GCA_021153165.1 Prevotellaceae bacterium | reverse complement strand
CATGTCATCTTGGTGGAGTCTCTCTTGGTGACAAAATGGTTAGAAAATCAACCTAAAAAATATTGATTTATTAAATCCTTAATTATTCATTTTAACTAAATCCATTTTCCTATGAAAAACAAAAAGTTTTTGTTGGCGGGCCTTTGTCTTGTTGCTGCCAGTGCTTCGGCGCAGGAGTACAAGGAAGGCTATGTGGACTGGGGTTTCGGTGGTACTGAATTTGGTACAACCGTCACCAACTGGAAGAAGGGTACGCCTGTGAATGAAGATGACAACTTCTTCATCTCGCGCGTGAAACCTCGTGAAAGATTCCGCAATGCAAACACTCAGGTACGTTCCGACTTGACTGAGGCGAACGACAAGAAGTTGTTGTTCTGGGTGCCTATCAACAGCACAAAGAACAATGCTTTGCCCGATGGTGTGTATGATTCTGAAGTCTTCAACATGTGGCCATACGTGACTCACTATGGTAACTGGACAGCTCCTTTGGGCCGTGTGCCGGGCAACTTCCTCGACGTGGCACACAAGAATGGTGTGGCTGTATCAGGTGTGGCAGGTATTCCATACGGCTCGCTCTATCAATTCCCCGACTGGGAAGCTTGCTTGGAAACAATGGTTGATGCTGGTGCACAGAAGGTGGCTGACTTCCACCACTACTATGGTGTGGATGGTATGGGCTACAACTCTGAGTTTGGTGGCGGAAGCTATATCCAATCTATCTTGATGCCTTTCCACGTGGAAGTGAACAAGATCCAAAAGCAAAGAAACCCATTGTTCGAAAATGTATGGTATGATGGTACCAATGACAATGGTATGATCACCTTCGACCAAGGTCTCGGTTCGCACAACGACCAAACATTCGGTCACGCTGGCGAAGAAGCAGCTAACCTCTTCCTGAACTACAATTGGAACAGATCATCATTGCTCAGCAATTCGGTGAACTATGCTAACAACATAGGTCGTAGTCCGCTCGACCTCTATGCAGGTGTGAATATGCAAGGTGCTGAACCCGGCACTAACAACTGGCCATTGCTCCAACAATATCCTATCTCAATCGGTCTGTGGGGTGCGCACAGTGAAAATATGTTCTGGGAAAGCCGTGGTGAAAAGGGTAGTGAACCCGAAGTGAAGCAACGTACTTACCAATTGCGTACAGAACGTTGGTTTACTGGTGGTACTCGCAACCCAGCCAACACTCCTGCTGTAACCAACTCAATGAAATATCATGCTGACAACGTATCTTACCACGGTATGTCTACATTCATGACTGCTCGCAGTGCGATGAAGTGGGATTTGGGCGAAGAAGCGCTCGTGACTTATTTCAACCTCGGTAATGGTAAGTACTTCAACTGGAAGGGCGTGCGTCAACACGACAAGGAATGGTATAACATCGGTGCGCAGGACTACTTGCCAACATGGCGCTGGTGGTTCACCAAGAGCTTGCTCGGCACAGACGTCGTAGCTAATGGCCTTGATGCAGAATTTACTTGGGACGAAGCTTACGTTGGTGGTTCTACAGCACGTATCTTCGGTAACACTGCCGACGAATACCTCCACCTCTTCAAGACTGAGTATGCGCTCCAAGCAGGCGACGTGATCACCTTTACTTATAAGTTGAAGAAGGGTGTTGCTGAAAACGTAAACTTGGTATTCACCGCTAAGGGCAATGAAAAGGTTGCTTTGGCAGAAGATAAGTTCGTCGTTGTAAATGGCAAGACCGAAGCAGACGAAGACGTTTGGTACGAAAAGCAATTCACAGTAGGCGAAGAATTGGCAGGCAAGACTATCGCACTCGTAGCATTGCACTTCCAAAATGCTAAGGATATGGACCTCTACTTGGGTGAATTCTCAATCGTACGTGGTACTGTTGCTACTCCTGCTACTCCAGTATTGGCAAGCTCGGCTGTACTTTCAAACAGCAAGTATGGCGTAGATGCTAAGGTCATCTTCAACATGCCTAACAACAAGCCTGCTGGCGAACCTTGCTACAATATCGATGTAAATACAGCATTCTTCAAGCTCTACGCACAACAAGAAGGCCAAGAAGCCGTCTTCATGGGTATCACTTCTTCATGGGCTGGTTTGATGTACAACATTCCTATGAATTTGAAGGTGAATAAGGACCGCGTTCGCGTAGGTGTGAGCGCTGTAGCTCTCGACCACAAGTCTGAATCTGCGATCGCTTGGAGCAACTATATGGATGCACCTGCATACGTATACGACGACAATATCCAATGCAGCAAGAACACAATCAAGCCAAACGAATCTTTCGAAATGTCATACGTTGACCCACGTCACGAAAGCGCTACATGGAAGCTCGTCAACTTGGCTGGCGAAGAAGTGTTCAAGGGCGAAGGTCACACAGTGACTTGCGACGGTTTGGCAGAAACTGGTAGCTACGACCTGCACTTGACAGGTGTCGTACGCGATGCAGAGGGCAACACTTCTACTACTACTCTTACATTCGGTAGCTTCGTACAAATCACTGGCGAAGGCATCGGTGCACTGCCCGAAATCTACACACTCACTGCTAACGGCAAGGAAGCAGATATCGAAGTAGTAGCTGGCGACTTCGTTGACCTCGCTTACACAGGTCGTGCTGCCGACGGTGCTGGTTCACAAGGTGTAGACCTCAAGGAAAAGCGCTTCGGTACTAAGGCTGGTGATCTCGACTTGCAAGGCAAGAAAGACTTCTCTGTATCATTCTGGTTGAAGATCAACAAGCTTGCTGCTGGTGAAACTCAATTGCTCGCAGTTGCTTACAAGCTTGATGCATGGCCCAAGACTGACTGGGGTTGGTTGTGGAGCAATATCGACGAAACTGGTGCTATGACTTCATTCACTTGGCGTGGTACTGACCGCACAAACAACAACGAGCTCCGCTATAAGTATGACAACACTAAGTTGCCAGTAGGTAACTGGGTACACATCGCTTATACATTCGACTATGACGAAAGCGGTAAGTTCAAGGGCGAATACTACGTGAATGGTGTGAAGCAAGAAGTCACTCGCTGGAACCGTCAAGCAAACGGCGACCGCTACTTCAATGGCGCTCCTGGCTACGAAGCAGACGTATACGAAATCACTGCAAACCAAGTGATCTCTGTCGGTGGTGCTGCTCACGGCCGCGCTGGTATCGATGGTGTAATTGACAACTTCACTATCTGGAACAAGGCTATCTCTGCTGACGAAGTTAAGGCTTCTATGGGCGACCTCACAGACGACAACCTCCCTGCAGACGTACTCGCATTCTGGGGCCTCGAAACTAAGGCTGGTACGGACTTCACATTCCCATCTGCTGGTGCTAAGACTGGCGTACAAGCTGGTTGCCACGACTATGCTGCAACAGGTGCCGAAGGTCAAGGCGTATTCTCATGGGTAGAATCTGAATATACTTCAGGTTGTCCATTCATCTCAGGTACAGCTTATCCTGTAACTACTCTCCCAACTTGGAAGGCTAAGAAGGGTATCGTATCAGAAGTGACTGGTAACGGCGAAGCTGGTTCAGCTAAGTTGACTTATGCTAAGGAAGGTGACTACGAAGTGACATTGACTTTGGCTAACTCACTCGGTCAAGCGCAAAAGACATTCCGCGTGATCAAGGTTACTGCTCCTGTAGGCGTTGACAATGCTGCTGCTGACGAAGTGAAGGCTTACACCGTAAACGGTGCTGCATTCGTAGAAGTAGCAGAAGCAGGCGACTACCGCATCAACGTATACAACGCTGCAGGTCAACTCGTAGCTAACAAGGCTCAACAACTCGCAGCTGGTGCTAAGGTTCAATTGACTCTCGGTCAAGTGGGCAACTACGTACTCAGCGTCGAAAAGGATGGCCAAGTAGTTCGCACAGTGAAATTGCTCAACAAGTAATTCCACGTTTGAATAATACAAATCTCCTCAGTTCACCCCTTGTGGTGACTGAGGCATAAAACAATCTCCGCCAATGTTCCCCATGGATGTTGGCGGAGTTTTTTTGTGCCCTTTTCCCCTTGCCTCTGTTTGTACTTCCTCTCCTAACAGCCTCCAGATATTACTCCCCTTTATTCATTCCTTTTATTTGCTCAAAAAAAGTCAAGGCCTCGTGAAAATTTCGCGACGTCTCGTTGAAAAAAGGTTAAGGCTTTTTTGAAAAAGGTTAGGGCTTGTTTGAAAAGGTCAAAGCGCTGTCGAAAATTGGTTCCTCTTTCTGTCCAAAAAGGTTTTAAGTAGGTCTTCGACTCAATAAATGTTTGGGTTGTTTAATAAGTCCCGCGGCGTGAAATATTCACCCTTTGCGAGAAACGCGATGGGGTGGACAATGTGCAGAAGGCCTTGTCGCTGATAGACCCTTGTTGACAAAAAAATAGGCATCACACGTGTGACGCCTATACATAATATAATATTGTGGCCTATGTGATAGAGGCGAGACCTATTCGCCCAATTCGATGACCTCCAGATCTCGGAACTCCCTGCCGTCTACGACGAAACGAACGAGGGTGCGCTTTTGATGCCAACCTTGCTTGCCAGCTGCACCGGGGTTGATGTGCAGACAATTCAGGGTTTGGTCGTAGATCACCTTCAAGATGTGCGAGTGACCAGAAATGAATAGCTGGGGCGGACGTACGAACAAGGTGCCAGCGATGCTGCGGTCGTATTTCCCAGGATAACCGCCGATGTGCTTCATCAAGATGTCGGCTTCCTCGCATTTGAAACGCAGAGTAGTGGGGTAGAGGCGGCGCAATTCGCCTCCGTCGATATTGCCACACACTGCACGCAGCGGACGTATGGCGTTCAGCCGCTCGGCCAATTCTATGGAGCCAATGTCTCCGGCATGCCATATCTCGTCGCAAGGGGAAAAGTATTTTTCGTAGCGGGCGTCCCAATAGCCGTGTGTGTCGGACAGTAGACCGATGCGTTTCATATATTATATATAATAAGGTGTAGTGTCGTATGGTGTAGATAGGGTGAGGGAGGCTTTATCCCAACTTGCGCCTTGCAAAATCCTTGATGATTTCCACCGCTCCCTCGATGCCGCACACCGAGGAGTTGATGCAGAGGTGGTAGCCAGCGGCTGCTCCCCAGTGTCCAGCGGTGTAGAAGTTGTAGTAGGCCGCACGGTCGGCGTCGCCCTGATGCATCAGTTTCTCGGCTTCGGCTGGGCTCACCTGCATGCTGTCGCAGATGCGGCGAATACGGTCGGCTGGATCGGCGGTGATGAAGACGTTGAGCGCACGGGGATGATCGCGCAACACATAGTCGGCACATCTGCCCACAAAGACACAGTCGCACTCGCTCGCCACGTGGCGGATGGCTTCGGCCTGCAATTGAAAAAGTTTGTCGTCGCTCACGGCGCTGCTATAGAAGTCGCCGCCACTGATATTCAGCACCGGAGATATCGTGCCCAGCAGGGAGTGAAAGAAGCCCTTGCGCTCGTCGTGGCGCTCGAAGAATTCGGGACTAAAACCGCTCTCCTGTGCTGCCAGATGCAAAATCTCCTTGTCGTAATATCGAGCTCCCATCGCTTCTGCCAACGCACGGCCGATAGCACTGCCGCCGCTGCCCAATTGGCGTCCGATGTTGATGACAAAGGGGGAAGGCTGGGGTGAAGAAGGTGTATTCATAGAGGGGGAATATTTGGTTCGGTAGAAAATCAATTTGTCGTGAAATGTCGCACTCGGCGTTAGGATGGGGCAGGACTTTGGCTTATTCTGCCAGCTTGGTTTGCCTGTCTCTCAACTTACGGAATTGCTGCACCAACAATACGGCAGATAGTATCGAAGCCATAGCGTCTGACACCGGTCCCGACCACCATACGCCGTCGGTGGGGCGCTCGAAGAAGTGGGGGAGTATGAACAATGCCGGCAGCAGGAATAGCATTTGCCGAGTGAGCGATAGGAAAATACTCTTGCCTGCCATTCCGATACTTTGGAAGAAGGCGGTCGACACAATTTGCATGCCGACGAAGGGGAAGAACAGCACGGCGATGCTGAAGCCATGTGCGGCTTCGGCCACCAGCTCGGGCGCATCTTTGGCAAAGACCGCTACGCAGGGCTCGGGGAAGAATACACCCACGGCAAACCCTGTGGTGGTGATGATGGTGGCAAAGAGGATGGTCAGTTTGACGACGCTGATTAGTCGGTCCATGTGGCCCGCACCATAGTTGTAGCCAGCAATCGGTTGCATACCTTGATTCAAACCAACGACCACGAAGACGATAAACATGATCAGGCGGTTGGAGATACCAAAGGCGCCCACGGCAACATCACCACCATACGTCGACATAGAGCGGGTGATGACCACAGCCACCAAGCAGGCGCAAGCATTGACCAGGAACTGTGGCAAACCGATCAGTAGGGATTCGCGCATGATGCGAGGTTCGGGACGCAGCGTGCTTCGTTCCAAATGAATAAAATCTGCTTTGTTGGAAAAAAGTCGTAGTTGCCATATCAGCATACAAAGTTGCGCCACCACCGTAGCCCATGCTGCACCACTGATGCCCCATTCGAATACAAATATAAATATAGGCGCCAACACCAGGTTGATTCCCACTGTGCCAAATGTAGAGTACATCGCCAGCTTCGGACGATTGGTCGAACGTAGCATAGCATTCAGACCAAAATAAAGGTGTGTCACCACATTGCCGGCAAGGATCACCGTCATAAATTCATGGGCATAGGGCAACGTGTCAGCGCTGGCACCAAAGAAGGTGAGGATCGGTGTGAGAAAGACTTGCAAAATGATCCCCAGCAGTAGGCCCATAGCTACATTCATTAACACGACGTTGCCCAGGATTTTGCGCGCAGTGCCATAGTCTTTTTGTCCCAAACGGATAGACATCAGTGTGGCCGCACCCACACCGACCATTGCGCCAAAGGCTGCGGTCAGCGACATCAGCGGAGAGGTCAGTGCCAATCCCATGATGGCATGTTCGCCCACCCCTTGTCCGATGAAGATGCCGTCTACGATATTATAGATCGACGAAGCCGTCATAGCCACGATGGCAGGCAAGGCATAGGAAGCCAATAGGCGTCCTACTGGTTTCTCGGCTAATTCGTTGAACTTATTTTGATTTTTCATATTATATATAATGTATAGCAGACGGAGGAATACATACGGGGGCTATGACATCTTCTCCCTGCTCCTCCTTCCTTTTTTTCTTTACAACCCCAGTCCGCCCAGTATAAACGCGATAGCGACAAGTACGCCCATCATCAACATATTGCGCGAGGTGAACCCCAGGATGCGATTCAGCGCTTTGCCTCGGTTGATCTGTATCATCTTGCGCCAGGTCAAGTAGTGGGGCAGGAGGTAGAACATCGGCAGGATGGTCAACCACACGCTATTGTCGAGCGCCATCAGTGCGACGCAGGCGTAGGCCAACAGACCTTGTAGCAAGTAGAAGTAACTGCCAAACGTTTCGCCCAGGACAACGATGATCGTGCGCTTGCCCACTGCACGGTCGGTGTCGCGGTCTCGATAATTGTTGACGACCAATAGCGTGTCGATCAGGAGACCGCAAGCCGCCGAGAGCCACCACACGTCGGGGGTCACGGTGCCTGTCTGCACAAAGTAGGTGCCTGCTACGGGTACGGGACCAAAGAATATCCACACGAGCAGGTCGCCCATCGCACAGTAGCTGAGCAACAACGTATAGAGGAAAGCGAATACCACACAAGCGGCACCGATACCCAGCAGTAGCCATGGTGCTGACGAGGTGAGGAGCAGACCCACACCGAATACACCAGCCAGCAACAACATCACGGCTATTCCACCGCGCATCGCACGGGGAGAAATCCAACCTTGGGCACAGGCTCTGCGTGGACCGAGTCGCTCCTCGCCATCCGTACCTCGCAGGTAGTCATAGAGGTCGTTGATCATATTTGCCGCAATCTGCATACAGGCTGCAAAGGCTACGCACAGCAAGGCTTTGCACCAATCGAAGGCGCCGTCGCTGAATGCCAATGCCGAGGCGGTGATTACTGGGATAAGGGCGGCAGAGAGCGTCTTGGGTCGAGCTGCCAGCCACCATGCTTTGAGTGAATGTTGCTTTATTTGTTCCATAACAAAGACAAAATTAAGTTTTTTTTCGAAACCAATAAAGAAAATATGCGTACATTTGCAGAAGTGAATTTATATTGTGAG
>JAGKTZ010000021.1 GCA_021153165.1 Prevotellaceae bacterium | reverse complement strand
CATAGTTGCTCTATTTATTTTGTATTATCTATTATTTTTTTTATCCGTCTACAACTGCTGGATAGGAGTCTTACTTTTTACAAAAGTGATTAACGTTCCTACTCAATACTCTATCCTTTCTACTATGGCAGACGCTGCGTGCTGATTCTTTTTCTTATCGCCGAAATATCGTCGTCTTCTGTTGATATCTGTAAAGCTTTTCTCCAGAATTTCAGAGCCTCGTTTTTTTTGCCTAATTTGAAATAAATATCTCCGGCATGCAGATAGAACGATGCAGACGAATCTTCGTCTTTCATCAACTCCAAGGCTTTGTCTATAGCATCTTTTGCCTTCAGGTATTCGCCTTTATTATACAACACACAAGCATACGTATCCCAAGTATTATATTGATCTGGATCTATATCAAGTGATAAAAGGACCAAGTCCTCTGCACGCTGTAGCGAGTCAGGGTTCTCATATATTGCATAAGCTAAATTATTAGCCATAAGCGCATCATAGGGATACAGATCCATACCTTTTTCATAGGCTGCTATAGCTGCCACCTTGTTATCTTTCTGAAATTCCAAATCACCTATCAAACGATACAACGTAGACATCACACGTGGATATTCCTCCTCCTTGCCAGCACTGACTGCCTGATTCAATAGGGCGAGGGCTTGATCGTCTTCACCTTTCTGCAAATAACACATCGCACCATAATAACCATACATAGCCACGTTCTCACCATATTTTATCCCCTCTATACATATTCTGCGCAAGGCATCCGCCTCGTCATTTGCCACGTAGTTCTGCAACAATTTGAAGCGGATTCTTTCATCCTCTGGACTCAATTCCAAATATTTTTCATAAACGACGTTGACAGAATCCAAATCCAGCAATGGGTGTACGCCTCTACTTTTTCTATCAGCGATGACTTCACTGTAAAAATCATACCAGTGCGCATTGCGCGAATCCTCGTCCCCATCGGCAGGCATTTGTGCTACCACGCTATCCTTCACTGCTTGATCCATGTCAAGTCTATTGATCAAATATCTATACAGTCCCGCACTCGTTTGCTTCACAGAAAGTGCCAATGTCAAATATTCTTCAATTTTCCGATTCAGCGCCTCGTGGTCGCCACTCGACTCATACAGCACCTGAGGATAAAGATCTGTAAACACAGCTTTGTATTCGCCTATCCCTTGAGGATTTTGCAAATAGTTTTTTACCTTTTCTTGTGCGGCGGGAGAAGCATCTTTTCGATACAATATGCAATATATTTCCTCTGTCAATATGCCAACATCATCGGGATATTTTTTCAAAAGTTCTCCGCACAGTTGACTTCCTTTTTCCAGTTCACCATAAACCATCAACACCTCTATATATGCCATTGCAGCACTGATGTCATCAGGATTTGCCTCATGGCGCTCCTGTGCCTTCTTCAGTGCAAAATCCGCATCGCCGCATTGTTTCAATATTTGCATCAGCGAATTTCCCCACTCCTCATCATCACCTCCACGGCGCAAGATTTCCTCGACCACCTCATAAGCCTTTTTGTAATTGTGCGAGATATTATACAGCGTATATTGGATGGTAGCTACTTCTTCCGTATACTTATTTTTCTGCAACGTATCACATTCCAACAAGGCTTCATCATAGTTTCCCTCGTCCAGCAACTGGCGCAACAAGTCCATTCGCATGCCGCGATGTTCGGGCAACTTGATCAACGCCTTCCTCAACAAAGTGCTTGGTGTGCCTAACATAGCATCATTGGCTAAAGCGCTATTTCCTCGTAGCATTTGAGCCAATTCATAATTTACTTCGGGAGTTTCGGGCACCATCCTTTGTATTTCACAGAGCAGAGCGAATTTCGCATCATTATTACCAGACAAGCCTTGACTTATTGCTTCCAAGAACAATTTATCAAACAATCGTCCCTGCTCATCTACTTTGACCATCTCTATGCGTGAAGCTTGTCCAAAAGCAGACGTAGCCTCCTGCTCACGAGGTGATACACAGGCGACAGCACCTCCCAACAAGAAAATTGTCAAGAGGGTATCAACCAACATACATAGGCGTCTTGATGTCAAAACCTTTCTCATATACACAAGGGCACAAAGTCTTGCTATTACTACGTAAAATCTAAAATACGAAAAATCCTTTCAAACAGAGATTTAATGCGTCAACGAATTTTTAGTCCTTACCCGTATGACCGAATCCTCCAGCCCCTCGCTCTGTCTCGTCAAGCGTTTCCACCAATTCCCATTCAGCAGTTTCGTGGCGAGCTATCACCATCTGTGCGATACGTTCTCCATCTTGCACCACAAAGGGCACCTGCGACAGATTGACCAATATCACGCCTATTTCACCTCGATAGTCTGCATCGATAGTACCAGGCGAGTTGAGCACACCTATGCCATGTTTCAGTGCTAGGCCCGAACGTGGACGCACCTGTGCTTCATATCCTGCGGGCAGGGCTATATGCAATCCTGTCGGTATCAATCTACGTTCCATAGGAGCCAGCGTGATTGGCTCATCCAGATTTGCGCGCAAATCCATGCCTGCACTGTCTGCGGTAGCATACTTTGGCAGGGGGTGGTGCGAATTATTTATTATTTTGATTTTCATATTATTTATGACGCTTTGTATAGGCTCAGGGATAAGCCCACTCTGTGAAAGGTACAAAGTTACATATTATCTTTGATATTTGCGCCTAAAAAGCGAAGATATGTTTCATTTCCTAACGAAAAAAGAAGTGGGATAAGGGGCCAACTAATGCCTCGAGAATCGCGTATTTGAAAACAAAAAACAGATGGGTGGCGTCTGCGCGAGTTTTGAACGACTAGTTTTTCTGAAATTTCAGGAAATATAGAACATTTTTCGCCACTTTTGTGGTAGTTTGGAACACAAAAACGCCTTTTCTGCCAAAAAAACGAGAAGATTTTGTCTGAAAAAGTCAAGACTTTGTGAAAATTTTGCGCCGTTTCGTTGAAAAAAGGTCTAACCTTTTTTGAAAAAGGTCTTGGTTTTTTCTACCGAGGTCTTGATTTTTTGAAAATTCGTCTCTGAAAACAGGTTTTTTCTCTCCTAGAATGAAAAATCATTTTGTCAAAATTTATGCAACTTTTGAGGTCGTCCTTCGGGAGTAAAAAGTAAGAGTCCGGTGCACCACCGAACTCTTCACCAAATACTTATTCTTTGCCCCATCCGACCTTTGAAAGTCGCTTCATCATGGGTACACTTCTCTTTAGGTTTATCCGAAATATCTATAGACTTGTCATTCGACCACCCGCACTTGGAAACCCTGGCGCGACAATTCGCTGACAGCCCTGCGCACCGCTTCTCGATGCTCGGGTGCGATACCCAGTTTGCCCAAATCGAGCACAGGCAGATCTTCTGTGCCGACAAGGTCGCCCTGTGTCAGGGGTGCCGCGATCATACCTACCGCCGATGTATTATTGGTGATAGGATCGATCAAGACAAAAGCACCAGTCGCCTTGTTGTGGTGATAGATATCGAAGAAGAGTTCCTTGGACGTCTGGACAGCCACGCTACCGATTTCGTTGAGTTCAAGGTGATCAGCCTCGGTACGCTCCATGGTGTTGACATTCACACGATATTTGATTTGATCCAAGCGACAGCGCGTGGTATTCGTGCCGTGCTTCAAATAGAAGGACTTGCTACGATCCATCGGCGTTTCGTCCATCCACACAAGCATACTCTCGAACTGGCGACCTATATGAGGCAAGCAGTCGGGATGTACTATCATTTCGCCGCGCGATATGTCTATTTCGTCTTCCAATTGTATCGTGATGCTTTGAGGAGGGAAAGCATAGTCCAAGTCTCCATCGTAGGTCACAATGCTTTTCACTCGGCTACGCTTGCCCGACGGCAGTGCCATCACCTCATCCCCCTTTCTCACCACACCCGAAGCCACTTTGCCACAGAAGCCGCGGAAATCCAAGTTGGGGCGGAGTACATACTGCACGGGGAAGCGGAATTCGTCGAATCTGTGTTCGTCGACCACCTGGACCGTCTCGATATAGTCCAACAAAGCAGGGCCTTCGTACCAAGGCGTACGACAAGAGCGCTCGACAACGTTGTCGCCCTCGAGAGCCGACAGTGGGAAACAGGTGACGTTGGGGATTGAGAGCGAAGCATTCTCTGCGACCAACTGCGTCAGGAATTGTTTGTAGTCTGCAACGATGCCATCAAAGACCTGCTGAGAGAAATCCACCAAGTCCATTTTGTTGACCGCCAAGACCACGTGCTTGATGCCAAGGAGTGAGCACAAGAATGTGTGGCGTCGGGTCTGCGTGATGACACCCGTACGTGCATCGACCAGGATGATAGCCAAATTGGCCGTCGAACCGCCCGTGATCATATTGCGTGTGTACTGCTCGTGCCCCGGTGTATCGGCAATGATAAATTTGCGCTTATTGGTCGAGAAATAGCGGTAGGCCACGTCGATCGTGATACCCTGTTCGCGCTCAGCCTTTAGCCCATCGAGCAACAGGGCATAGTCTATTTGTCCCGCTCCGGCATTGCCCACACGTTGCGAGTCGCGTTCGAGTGCCGAGAGTTGGTCCTCGTACAATTTTTTCGAGTCGAAAAGCAAACGACCGATTAGCGTAGACTTACCATCATCTACCGAACCTGCGGTCAAAAGCCTTAAGAGATCTTTCTTTTCGTCCTGGTCGAGATATTCCTCGATAGACATTTGTATATTGTCGTTGTGGAGTTCCATTTTCGTTTGGATTTACAAGATGAATGTCTGAGATTAGAAATAGCCTTCGCGCTTCTTTTGCTCCATCGAAGCCTCTTGGTCAAAGTCTATCACACGTGTGGTGCGCTCGCTCTTGGTCGTGGTCATCATTTCCTCGACGATTTTCTCGATTGTGTCGGCTTCGCTCTCCACTGCGCCTGTCAGTGGCCAGCAACCCAGGGTGCGGAAGCGAATATTCCGTATCTCGATTTTGTCTCGATACTCCTCGGGCATACGATCGTCGTCGGGCATGATAAGTTGTCCGTCCAGGTTGACCACAGGTCTGGGCTTGGCATAATACAATGGCACGATAGGAATATTTTCCAAGCGAATGTATTGCCAAATGTCCAGTTCGGTCCAATTGCTCAAGGGGAAGACACGAATAGACTCACCCTTGCGCACACGAGCATTATAGATATCCCAAAGTTCAGGCCGCTGATTTTTGGGATCCCATTGGTGAAATTGGTCGCGGAAGGAGAAGATGCGCTCCTTGGCACGACTTTTCTCTTCATCACGCCGTGCGCCACCAAATGCAGCGTCGAATTTATGCTTATCCAAAGCATCCAGGAGCGCTTTGGTCTTCATCAGATCCGTGTGCACCTTGGAACCATGCGAGAAGGGGCCGACACCTGCTTCAAAGGCTTCGGTATTGCTCTCCACGATCAGATCCCAACCATGCGCCTTGGCATATTCTTCGCGGAAGGTAATCATTTCTTTGAATTTCCACTTAGAATCGATGTGCATCAATGGGAAGGGGACCTTGCCCGGAGCAAAGGCTTTTTCGGCCAATCTGACCATCACGCTCGAATCCTTACCAATGCTATACAGCATCACTGGATTTTCAAATTCAGCAGCCACCTCGCGGATGATATAAATAGACTCCGCCTCGAGTTCCTTCAAGTGACTGAGATTATATTTTTCTGTCATATTATATAGTGTATATGATTGTTTACTTTGGCTAGATACAGGGCAAATTTTATTTTATTTATTTGCACAGAAAGTTCGTCGTTTATCTACTCCATGCCCAAAAGTTTCAACAAGGCCGCGACACTCTCCTGCAATGTCAGCCGAGATGTATCCAAACTCAAGGCAGGAGCCACCGGCGCTTCGAATGGCGAAGAGATGCCGGTGAAGTTTTTGATTTCCCCCAGACGCGCTTTGGCGTATAGCCCTTTGACATCGCGGCGCTCGCACTCCTCGAGCGGCGTGGATATATAGATTTCTTTGAAGTCGTTGCACCCGATGATTTCCGCCGCCATTTGTCGCATTTCTTCGGTGGGGCTGATGAAGGCGGCTATGGTGATGATGCCCGTATCAACGAAGAGTTTGGACACCTCGGCGATGCGGCGAATATTCTCCTTGCGGTCTGCCTCGGAGAAACCGAGATTTGCATTAATACCGGTGCGAATATTGTCGCCATCAAGGATACGGCACAAGCGGCCACGACGATGCAACTCGCGCTCCAAGGCTACGGCTACGGTACTCTTGCCCGAGCCACTCAATCCGGTGAACCACAACATCACGCCCTTCTGTCCGAGAAGCGTCTCCTTGTCTTCGCGCGACAGCATTTGATCAAAAATCGGATATATATTGGACATTTTTCTTTTGGTTTTATTTCGTTCGAATCATATCATCTGTTATTCTATTTAGGTATGGCTTCCTATCCTATCGCCCTATCCTAAAATGGCCAAAATATAGGAATCAGCCACAGGCTCAACGCCATTGTAATGAGGCTCAACGGCAAGCCCACCTTGACAAAGTCCGAGAAGCGATAGTTGCCCACCCCCTGCACGATCAGGTTGGTCTGGTAGCCGATAGGTGTACAGAAACTAGCACTTGCCGCAACACAAATACTCACGATGAAAGGCATCGGACTCACGCCCAGATGTTGTGCTATCGACATGGCTATGGGGAAAGCCAATGCGGCGGCGGCATTGTTGGTCATCAGTTCGGTTGCAATAGCCGTGATCAGGTAGACGACACCCAACAATACGTATGCGCCATGCTCCCGACTCAGTCCCACAGCCCAACTCGCCACATTATCTGCCATGCCCGAATTCTGCATCGCCTTGCTAATAGCAAAGGCTGCAGCAATCGTCACCAAAATGTCCCAGGATATAAACTTGGTGTATTTCCGCGCCGGGAAAATGTTAGTCCACGCCATAATCACTGTCGTCACGCAGACAAAGAAGAACATATCAAACTTCATGCCAGGCACGACATCCGTCATACCGGGCAATTCGCCTATTGCCGCGCCAAGGACCATTACTAAAAGCAGGAAAATAGTGAACCATTGTTTGCGCTTGCTCATCTTCTGTTCACGATTGCGACTATCCGCTACCATCAAGAAGAATGAAGATTCCCCCCAGTTCTTGACAAACGTATCATCTGCCATAAGGCAGAGCGTATCGCCCTCCCGAAAGCGCACGTTCTTCAATTCCTTTCCCACTAGTGTCCGACCTGCTCGCTTTATCTCCATCAATGTGGCGCCATACTTCTGCTTAAAATCAAAATCGCGCACACGTCGGTTGATGGCGGGAAAGCGTGCGCCAATGACGGCTTCGACAGGGAAGTAGGGAGATAGTCCCTCGTCATCCGAGGCTTCTTCTCGCTTTGCCCTTCTCTCGGGCAGGAGGAATCTTGAAAACGCCCATATATATAATGTACCAGCCAGTACGACGAAGCAACCGATTTTTCCCAACTCAAACATAGAAAGTCCGCGCACGCCGCTTTCTGGATTCATCGCTGCGGCGTCGAGTGCCATCCCATGTACGACCAAGTTGGTCGAAGTTCCTATCAGCGTACACATTCCCCCAAATATTGTAGCGAAGGACAGAGGGATGAGCAATTTTGTAGGCGCCATTTTGTGCTGCTCTGCCCAACGCTTTATCATCGGTGCAAAGATCACGACCACCGGCGTATTGTTGAGAAAAGCCGAAATAAAGGAAACGACAGGCATCATCCTGATTTGTGCGCCGAGTACCATGCATTTTCGGTTGGGCAGAAGCCAATTGAGCAAACTCTCCAAGAGCCCCGAACGACGCACCCCTTCGCTGATCAAAAAGAGCAAGGCCACGGTGATCATGCCCTTATTGGAAAAGCCTTCAAGCATTTCAGCCGGTGTCAGTATACCTGCACAAAGAAAGATTATCGCTCCGGAAAGCAATATCAACCCTGGCCGCAAAACATCCTTGGCAAGGGCGATGAGCATGAGTATAACGACGATGGTAACAAATGTAGCCATACGATATTCTATGACACGTTGAGACTTTTCTTATATCTATTTTGACTTTACTACAAACCATGGATTGTGCAAATCCTCCTTGTTGTAGAGCAAGGGCAGGTCGTCCTCTGCACGCACCATGCGACCGCCTGCCGCACGCACTATGGCATCTCCTGCTGCGGTGTCCCATTCCATCGTGGGACCAAAGCGTGGATACTCCATAGCCAGTCCCTCTGCCACGCGTGCTATCTTCAGTGCACTGCCGGCCTGAACCATTGTCACCTTTTCAAAATCTTCGCGCAAGATGTCAATATATTCTTCGGTCTCGGGCGATAGATGCGAGCGCGAGACTACGACTACATATTCGCCGGGTTCAAAATCTTTTGCCAACGGCAAGGCTACGGGCGCTTCGGCAAAGTCTCCGTTTTCATCTACCTTGACCCGGAAGGCACCTACCCCCACTTCGCCGTAATACAGGGTGCTTGTGTTGGGTTCAAACATGACGCCGAGCACTGGTTCAGTACCTTCGACCAAGGCTATGTTGACTGTAAATTCGCCATTGCGCTTCACAAATTCCTTGGTGCCATCCAGCGGATCGACCACCCAAAGCCTTTCCCATGCACGGCGTTCCTCGTAGGGCAAATGTGCACCCTCTTCGCTCAGCACAGGTATTGCCGCAGGCGCAAGGACAGACATAATCGCCTCGTGCGAACGGCGGTCGGCCAGCGTCAGTGGCGATGCGTCAGACTTGTATTGCAATTCTATTTGTGCAGCAGGGAGCGAATAGATTTGCATAATCTCGCGTCCGCCAAGGATGGCTGCGCGTATGGCTAATTCCAGATTTGTATTCATGACATTATATGTATTGTGTTGGTCGTTTATGGTTGGCAAAATTAGCAAAAGGTACTTGGAATACAAAATCTACGTCTAGCAAAAAATACGTTCCGATGTTTGGAAACCACAAAAAAGTGTTCTATTTTTCCGCAGCAAGATATAGTAAAATGTTATCAATCGTTAAAACCGATTTGGATTTTGTGAATTTTTTTTGTAACTTTGTAGTATCAGGTAGCAGGAAGCAAGACGCAAGGATTCCTGCTATTTTTTTGTTACTGAAATCCTTCAAATTTTGCCAAAATCTTTGCAAAAAAGAGTCTGACCTTGTAAAAATTAGGCAACGGGAAGTTGAAAAAAGATTAGGACTTTTTCAAAAGACAGCACATCTGGTTTCAAGAATGCTAATCGGGGAAGAAAATTCAGTTATATCCAGTGTTATCAAATGTTAAACTTTTACAAACATTCCTAACTTTTCCAATATTGCAAAAAAGAACATATCTATATATCCATATCTCAAATCAAAATCGTAAATTCGCACCAAATATAAACTAGAACAGGATGATAAACGGCAAATTGCTTTGGGTGGACGACGAGATCGAGATGCTCAAGGCCTATCGTATATTTTTAGAAAACAAGGGATACGAGGTCGTGTGTGCCTCGAACGGCAACGACGCTATCGAGTTGTGTCGCGAAGGTAGTTTCGACTTGATTCTGCTGGACGAGAATATGCCCGGACTGAGCGGCTTGGAGACGCTGAGCCGCATCAAGGAAATACGCCCCGATGTGCCCGTGGTGATGGTGACTAAGAACGAAGAAGAAGACATCATGAATCAAGCCATCGGTGCCAAGATTGCCGACTATTTGATCAAGCCTGTCAATCCCAATCAAATCCTGCTGGCGCTGAAGAAGAATATCCATCGCCGCGAAATCGTGTCGGAGGTGGCAGAATCGTCCTACCGCCGCGAATTTAGCCAGATCGGCATGCAACTGAGTGAGAGCATGGACTTTGAGGGCTGGAAGGAATTGTACAAGAAACTGGTGTTCTGGGAACTGGAACTGGCCGAAACGGGCGGTGCCATGGCCGAGATGATACAGATGCAGAAGGAAGAAGCCAACCTGAACTTTGCCAAGTTCATTCGTCGCAACTACGAGGGGTGGTTCTCTACTCCAGAGGGACGTCCACTGATGAGCATGGATCTGATGAAGACCACAGTTTTCCCACGCCTTAGTGCAGGCAAGAAGATCTTCCTGATCGTACTCGACAACCTACGCTTTGACCAATGGCGCACCTTGGCTCGCGAACTGAAAAACGACTTTGATATCGACGAGGACCTCTACCTGTCCATCTTGCCCACGGCTACACAGTACGCCCGCAATGCTATCTTTGCCGGCATGACGCCACTAGACATCCGCCGCACTTATCCCGACCTGTGGATCGAGGAGGAGGAAGAAGAAAGCAAGAACCAAAACGAAGAAGCACTGATCAAATCGCTGCTGGAGCGCTATCGCCGCCGCGAGACCTTCACCTATACACGTGTGAACGGCGCCGCCGACACCGAACGCCTGCTCTCGACGCTGAAAGCCAAGATGGCACATCCGCTCAATGTGGTGGTGTTCAACTTTATCGACATGCTGTCGCACGCCCGCACCGAGTCGAAGATGGTGCGCGAACTGGCTGCCAACGAAGCCGCCTTCCGTGGTCTGACGAAGTCCTGGTTTATGCACACTGCAATAGGCGAATTCTTCCGCACACTGAGCGAGGCCGACGTAGAAGTAATCATCACGACCGATCATGGTAGCATCCGTACGACCAACCCTTCGAAGGTCGTCGGAGACCGTAATGTCAACTCGAATCTGCGCTACAAGTTGGGCAAAAACCTTAGTTACAACAACCGCGAGGTCTACGAAGTGAAGCATCCCGAACGTATCGGTTTGCCCGCGCCCAACCTCTCGACCACCTATATCTTTGCCACAGGCGACAAATTCTTTGCCTATCCCAACAACTACAACCACTATGTGCAGTACTACAAGGATACTTTCCAGCACGGTGGTATCTCGATGGAGGAGATGCTGATTCCGCTCATCACCCTCAGACCCAAACGAGGCGGCAACTGATCTGCGACAACTCCAGACAAACCCTATAGCAATCAATATACACAAATAATAAAATGGAACAGAGAAAACACTTAGGCCTCAACGCTCAGCAAGTCGAAGAGAGCAGAGCCAAACATGGCGCCAACGTATTGACGCCACCAGCCAAGACTCCGCTTTGGAAGGAGTTCTTGGAAAAATTCAACGATCCCATCATCCGCATCCTATTGCTGGCTTTGCTCGCATCAGTCGGCATCAGTTTGTTCGAATTCTTCAGCGACGGTGCTCACCATGGCGACCCATCGGTATTCTTTGAACCCATCGGTATCTTTGTAGCCGTGATCCTGGCTACAGGTATCGGATTTTGGTTTGAAGTCAAAGCCAATCGTGCCTTCGACCTGCTGAACACAGTGAGCGACGAAGACCCCGTGCAAGTGGTGCGAGACGGTATTGCTACCGAAGTGCCCAAGAGCGACATCGTCGTGGGTGATATCGTCATCCTGGGTACAGGAACCGAGGTGCCTGCCGATGGTACTTTGGTCGAAGCCGTGTCGTTGCAAATCAACGAGTCGACCCTGACTGGCGAACCTATGGTGCGCAAGTCGACCAACCCCGAGGAATTTGACGCAGAAGCCACCTACCCCACCAATCAAGCACTGCGCGGCACAACGGTGACCGACGGTCACGGCGTGATGCAAGTGACACATGTGGGCGATGCTACAGAGAATGGCAAGGTATTCACTGCCGCACAAATCGACAATAGTATCAAGACGCCCCTGAACCACCAATTGGATGGACTCGGCGCTGTGATTTCTAAAATCAGTTACGTCCTGGCTGCACTGATCCTGGTGGGCCGTCTCTCGTTCTACTTCATCGGCATGGAGCAATTCGTAGCGATGGATTTTGCTGCTGAATTGTTGCAAAGCATCATGATCGCCGTGACACTGGTCGTAGTATCTGTGCCCGAGGGTCTGCCTATGAGTGTGACATTGTCACTGGCACTGAGCATGCGCCGTATGCTGCAGACACAAAACTTGGTGCGCAAGATGCACGCCTGTGAAACTATGGGTGCAACAACAGTGATCTGTACCGACAAGACTGGTACGCTGACACAAAACCAAATGCGCATTCACGAGACACAATTCTTTACCCTGCCTGAGCAGAAGTTGGGCGACGACGACCTTTCTCGCACCATCACCGAAGGTATTGCTGTCAACTCGACTGCTATGCTTAAAGTTAACGAACCTAAGGAAGGTCAAACAACTCCTACGAAGCAAGTGATGGGCAACCCTACCGAAGGCGCATTGATCCTGTGGCTCGACGCACAAGGTTTGAACTACGAAACACTGCGCAACGCTGCGCCTACAGAATCACAACTCACCTTCTCGACAGAACGCAAGTATATGGCCACAGTCGTTCGCTCTGCGGCACACCCAGGCAAGAAAATCCTCTATGTCAAGGGGGCGCCAGAAATCGTACACGGCTTGTGCAAAAAGACCCTGGGCGATGTAACCAAGGAAGAACTCGACGCCAAACTTTTGGCTTATCAAAACAAGGCGATGCGTACCCTCGGTTTCGCTTACCAAGTGCTGGAAGAAGGCGATGCAACGTTTGACGACAAGGTAGTCTTGGCAGATCGCCTCACTTTCCTAGGTATCGTAGCCATAGCCGACCCTGTGCGTAGCGACGTGCCTGCTGCCGTTGGCGCATGTATGGATGCCGGCATCAATATCAAGATTGTGACTGGTGACACCCCAGGTACTGCACGCGAAATCGGTCGCCAAATCGGACTTTGGAAAGAGGGCGACACAGCGCGCAATGAGATCACCGGTCCTGAATTTGCTGCACTGAGCGACGAGGAACTGGAAGAACGTATTCTGGACTTGAAGATCATCTCGCGCGCACGTCCTATGGATAAAAAGCGCTTGGTAGAAACCCTGCAAAAGTTGGGTCAAGTCGTTGCCGTAACGGGTGATGGCACCAACGATGCACCTGCGCTGAAAGCAGCCCAGGTGGGCCTCTCGATGGGCGACGGTACCAGCGTAGCCAAGGAGGCTTCGGACATCACCATCATGGACAACTCGTTTGCAAGTATCACCCGCGCTGTGATGTGGGGACGTTCGTTGTACAGAAACATTCAGCGCTTCATCCTCTTCCAAATGACCATCAACGTTTCGGCTTGTCTGATCGTCCTGATCGGTGCGTTCCTCGGCACAGAGTCGCCGCTCACCGTCACTCAGATGCTTTGGGTGAACCTGATTATGGACACCTTTGCGGCTATGGCTTTGGCTTCTCTGCCACCCTCTATGGATGTGATAAAGGACAAGCCACGTCGTCGCGAAGACTTCATTGTGACACGTCCGATGTGGCAGGGCATCATCGGTCTGGGTGTATTCTTCACAGCGCTGCTCATTGGTCTGAACATCGTATTCCAGCACTGCTCGTTCGGCGCCGTTGGTGCAGAGTCACTCCTCAACTTCCAATGGGATAGCACAGCCAGCGAAATGACCACATACGAAAGCGGTGTATTCTTCTCGCTCTTTGTGATGTTGCAATTCTGGAATATGTTCAACGCTAAGGCTTATGCTACCGGCAAGAGTGCACTGAATGGTCTGTTTAGCAATACGACATTCCTGCTCGTAGCAGCCCTGATCATCGTGGGTCAAATCCTTATCGTAAGTTTCGGCGGCGAAATGTTCCGCGTCAGTGCACTTGGTGCTATGGATTGGCTGATCATCATCGCTGTGACAAGTCCTATCTTCTTGATCGGTGAACTGAAACGTATGATATCAAAATAAGATAGCAGACCTATACCATATTATATATACGCGAGGCGGTATCCACATATCTGGATATCGCCTCGTTTGTTTGCCTATTATCGGCAGTAGAAATCTCATTTTAGCACAACAAAAGACAGGGTGCACTATGCTGCATTTTCTTTCGACATTGTAAAAAAAGAAATTATTTTCTCCCCCTTCACTCCCCTTGTCTTTATCGGCATTGCGAGCATTTTTTGAAATGTTAAAAAAATCTATTAACATCAATAAAGATGAAGACGGGTATCAGCACATATTACCTTTGCACTTGAAATCAAGCAGCACGTATCTATTCGAAGCGTCGACAGATTTCGATCTGCAAGCCTTATTTCCAGCGTATCTCGTGTATCTCTCGGAATCTTTGGACTACCTTGTTTTTTACACGACTCTTTTGGATCTATAGAATCCTTGTGATACCCGTGATACGTGGAGCAAAACGATCTTTGACTTATTGCACAACACAATTTTCGCTAGAGGTAGCGAAATATAGGAAGAGCATGTCTGAATGCCAGAAGTATGTTTATGTCGAACATCTCTTCACATTGATATAGGGAATAATACATTTTAACCTTATTTTTTTAGTAAATCTCAAATAGATACACCTACTTTTTTATTACCTTTGAGAAAAATCTCCAAGATACTTCCGCTCGCTGTGAAAAATATTGAAGTAAACTTCATATTATTTCGCTCGCTTATTCGTATCTTTGCGGTAGTAAATAAAGTTCAACCAAAATAAAATTAAACTTATGACAAAAAAATTACACTTATTCCTATTGTGTGCTTTTGCTCTGCTCTTTGGTAGCGCTAGTGCACAAAATTATGTAAAGGTAACCAGCGCTCCAGCTGACTGGAGTGGCGACTACCTCATCGTTTATGAAGATGGTTCTGTTGCCTTGAACGGTGGACTTACTGACAAATTGGACAAAGTAGCCAATACAGTCGAAGTGAACATTGCAAACGACAAAATCGAGGCAACTGATGCTATGAAAGCTGCCCAAATCACAATTGTGAACAATGGCGACAACTACACACTTCAATCTGCTTCGGGTTTCTACTTTGGTCAGACATCAAATGCCAATGGTCTTGCTTCAAGCAAAACTACAAAGTACACCAATACTTTGAGCTTGAACGAGGATGGTACGGTAAATGTGATCTCTTCAGGCGGTGCTTACTTGCGTTACAACTTCTCAAAGGACCAAACTCGTTTCAGATATTACAAATCTAGCACATACACTCAACAAAAGGCTATTACGCTCTATAAATATGAAGATGCAGAAGGCGCCGTGACTGTCACTGCACCTTCGATCAAAGGCAAGAAGACTTTCGTTGAAACTCTCAGCGTGACACTTGTTGCTGGCGAAGGCGCTGAGGTGCGTTATACTTTGGACGGCACTACACCTGACGCTAATTCTACACTCTACACAGCACCTATCACTTTGACCGAAACTACTACCGTAAAGGCTGTGGCTATCGAAGGTGGTAACTTGAGCGAAGTATCTGAAGCTACTTTCACAAAGGTAGTACCCGAAGAATTGGCATTCGCTGATTTGTACAACCTGACTGCAGACAAGAAGGAAGTGAAGGTAAACTTCAATGGCGTAGTCGTAGCATTCGTGGACGGCGGTACAGTACATTTGCGCGAAGGTGAAAATGCAGCTGCACTCTATAATATCGGCCTCGATCTGCAACAAGGTCAAGTATTGGAAGGTTACATCGTAGCTGACTTCAAGCTCTACAACAGCATGCCCGAATTGGTAGTCAACAACGACTTGACTGACGTGAGCACTATTTCACTCAACGCTAAACCAGCAGAAGTAACACCATACGTCGTAAGCGTGGCAGATCTGAACGAAGGCAGATGGATGGCTCACTACGTGCAATTGTGCGATGTGACTATCGAAACAGAAACCGTAGACAGCAAGACAACTACTTACATCGTACAAGGCGAAGACAAAATCGCTTGCTACAAGGGTATCGACCTCACCGCTTTCGTTGGTACAGGCAAGACTTACGATGTAGACGTACTCTTCAATAGCATCTACAAAGGTACACCCCAAGTGAAGCCTCTCTTCATCGAAGAAGTAGTTGTACCTGCTAACACTTTGACTTACGCTAGCGTATCTCCTGAAAACAATAGTACTGTGACTTCACTCAGCAAGTTGTCTTTGACTTTCGAAGAAGACGTGGTGACTCCAAATGCTACTGCTTTCTTTAAGGTTTATAACGAAGAAAATGCACGCGTAGCTATCGCATCTTTCTCATTCGACAGCAATGATCCAAAAGTCGTAAACCTCGTGCTCGACACTGAATTGACAGCTGCTGGTACTTACACTGTGACTTTCGCTGAACAAAGCTTCTGGAACAATAAGTACGATGCTAATGCAGAAGACAAGGGCGTGTCTGCAGGCGCTACTTACAACCCTGAATTTACTTTGACCTACACTATCGAAAAGCCAGTAGAACCAGAAGTATATCCAGTCAACTTTGACAAAGATGCTTCTGTGACAAGATTCGACCGCAACTTGCAAAGCATAACACTTACTCCAGTGGGTGGCGAAACTCAAACACTTGACCTTATCAATACTGGCAAAGTGTACAATGATTTGACAGAAGGTGAAGGCTTTGTTTGCGAAGCAGGCGCTGGTCTCAAGGCAACATTCAACTACAGCGGTTCGTGGATGCACGGCTACATCTATTTGGATTTTGCTAACGATGGAGAATTCTCGTTCGACGCTTCTCAAAACGACCAAACTGGCAAGGATCTTGTATCTTACAGCTTCTTTGGTCCAGAATCTAACGAATTCGGTCAAAACTCAGATGGCACAAGCATTTCAGGTGATGCACGCAGCACTTTGGACTGCCCAATATTCCACGCACCAGAAACTCCTGGTACATACCGTATGCGCTACAAGATTGACTGGAACAACGTAGATGCTGGCGGTTGCATTAGTGCAGACAACCATATCATCAACAATGGTGGCTATATCGTAGATGCGAAACTCACAGTCGTAGAAGCAACAGGCATCGAAACTGTAGCAACTAAGACTTCTAACAAGGTTTACACTATCGATGGTCGCATGGTAAATGCTAAGGCTGGCGAAAAGTTGGCTAAGGGTCTCTATATCGTAGGTGGCAAGAAGATTTACGTGAAGTAATCTCCTGCACACGACACCTTATTAAATAATCACAATACCCCGCTCCGTCTTATCGGGGTGGGGTATTTCCTTAAAACCACAAAACTATGAAACATCTTATTTCCCTTTTAATCGCAGCAATGGTGTTCTCTATCCCCACTGGTTTGATAGCAGGAACAAATGCAAAGCCCCTCTCCGCCCAAACCTATACCAGCATCAATGATGACCGTACCGCAGCTCGCCAAGCCCTGCAAGAAGGGCTCAAAGAAGTGGCTGAGGGACTGCCACAGGACTTAGGAGACAATAACTCCCTTGATGCTATAAAAATAGAGGGAAACTATATGGTCTTTACCATGACTTTCGATATGGGAGATATTCCATTTGAGTTCATCTCGCTGATGGAAAAAGAATTTAAGCAGATGATGCTCGAGGAATGCCTAAAAGTGTTTGACGACAACGACAGAGATTTGTTGTCTGTTGCAGGATTGGGCATAAAAGTCATTATCAAAGACAGAAATAGCAACGCTCAACATAACATTCGCATCGAGATCAATGAACTTGAAATGGGTGCAACCGCCCAAACTATGTCTGAAAGCAAAAAGCAAGAGGCCTACAACCAATTGAAATTGGGCGTAATGGTGCTTCAGAAAGCGATTGACTCCCAATTACCGGCGGAAATGAAAGATGCCGTAAAGATAAATCTCGCTCCGGATTGTTTGACAATGACGCTGAAAGTGGATGACAGGAAGGTAAGTTTGGAAGATTTGAAGACGAAGTATAGTCAAGTTTCCTCCAAAGAATTGGCATCAAAATTAAATTTAGGTGGGGAGACGAATACACTATGCAAAACAGCAGAGGTCAACGTAAAAATAGTTTTCCAGGATACCGAAAGTCCCAAATATGTAGAGTTTGTTATTCCATATAAGGATTTATAATCAAAGCGTTTTTGTGTCTTGCTCGTAGATCTTATTGAGTGAGTACAGAATGCATTATCCCCTATTTTCAGAAGAACAAAAAAAATCAAAAAACTTACTCCAGGTCAAACAAGTTTAATGGCAAAAACGACTTGTTTGACCTGGTCTTATTTTGAAAACTCCTACTTCGCTCTATCTTCTGCAAACTTTTCTCCCTTTCCCACTCGCCGACACCTTTATTTTTTGTATTTTTGCATAGAATAGACATTATGGCCTAAATCTTTATATTAAATGAGCGAAGATTTGAAAGACTTGCAAGAAGATTTGAAAGATGTGACTCATGAGGAGGCGCATTCTTCATACGATCCCACTACAAAAAAAGAAGGTGACACCAAGCACCAATTGACTGGTATGTTCCAGAATTGGTTCCTGGACTACGCGTCATACGTTATATTGGAGCGTGCCGTGCCCCACTTGGGCGACGGACTCAAACCCGTGCAGCGACGCATACTCCACTCTATGAAACGACTGGACGACGGCCGCTACAATAAAGTGGCCAATATTGTGGGACATACTATGCAGTTTCACCCACACGGCGACGCATCAATCGGCGACGCCCTGGTGCAGTTGGGACAAAAGGACTTGCTTATTGATTGCCAAGGTAACTGGGGAAATATCCTGACCGGTGCCTCGGCAGCAGCTCCCCGTTATATTGAAGCACGTCTGTCAAAATTTGCACTGGACGTTCTCTTCAATCCCAAAACCACCGAGTGGAAACTTTCTTACGACGGCCGTAACAAAGAACCGGTATCGCTCCCGGTGAAATTCCCCTTGCTCTTGGCACAAGGTGCTGAAGGTATCGCCGTAGGTCTATCTGCAAAGATTCTGCCACACAACTTTGGTGAACTTTGCAACGCCGCCATTGCTTATCTCAAGGGAGAGGATTTCAAACTCTACCCCGATTTTCAAACTGGTGGTTCGATAGATGTATCAAAGTACAACGACGGTCTGCGAGGCGGTAGTGTGAAGGTACGCGCTAAGATCCAGAAGTTGGACAACAAGACTTTGGTCATCACAGAAATCCCATTTGGCAAAAATGTAATGACCCTGACCGATAGCATCGTCAAGGCGAACGATAAAGGTAAGATCAAAATTCGCAAGGTTGAGAATATGACCGCAGCAAACGTTGAAGTGGTGGTACATCTCACGCCTGGCACAAGCAGTGATAAGGCCATCGATGCACTCTATGCTTTCACGGATTGCGAAGTCAGCATCTCTCCCAACTGTTGTGTAATTGATGACAACAAGCCTCGTTTCCTTACAGTCAGCGAAGTCCTGCGTGCTTCGGTCGACAATACACAAGACTTGCTACGTCGTGAACTCGAGATTCGCAAAGCCGAATTGATGGAAGGACTGCACTTCGCTTCGTTGGAAAAGATATTCATCGAAGAGCGTATATATAAGGACCGCCAATTTGAGAACGCCAAAGATATGGACGCAGCCTGCGCACATATCGACGAGCGACTGACGCCATTCTACCCACAGTTTATCCGCGAAGTAACGAAGGAAGACATCCTGCGCTTGATGGAAATCAAAATGGCGCGCATCCTACGCTTCAATAAGTCTAAGGCAGACGAACAAATCGCTAAGATGAAGGAAGAGGTGGACCGCATCAACGCTGATTTGGCCAACATGGTGGAAGTAACTTGCAATTGGTTCACCTTGTTGCGCGACAAGTACGCTGCCAACTTCCCACGCCGCACTGAATTGCGATCATTCGACACTATCGAAGCAACAAAGGTGATCGAGGCGACAGAAAAGCTCTATATCAATCGTGCAGACGGTTTCATCGGTACATCACTCAAGAAGGACGAATTTATCGAGAACTGCTCACCCATCGACGACGTCATCATCTTCTACCGAGATGGTACATACAAGGTCACCCGTGTGGCAGAAAAGGTATTTGTCGGCGAAACGGAGAAATCTAAGAAGGATAAGAAAAAAGCAGAAATCATCCATATTGCCATATTCAAGCGAAGCGACGCACGCACTATTTATAATGTGGTATACCGCGACGGCAAGGGTGGCGCCTTCTACATCAAGCGCTTCAATGTAACCTCGGTGACGCACGATCGCGAGTACGACCTTACAGCAGGTGCTCCCGGCAGCCGCGTAGCTTACTTTACCGCCAATCCTAACGGCGAGGCGGAAATTATCAAGGTAACATTTAAGCCCAACCCCCGTTTACGCAAGATATTCTTCGAAAAGGATTTTGGCGAAGTGGGAGTCAAAGGTCGTGGTACCCGAGGCAATCTGCTCACGAAGTTAGATGTGCATAAGATCACGCTCAAATCTCATGGTGCTTCAACCCTGGGTGGCAGAAACGTGTGGTACGACCACGACGTATCGCGTCTGAACTATGACGAGCGCGGTCAATACCTGGGCGAATTCCATTCGGACGACGCTATTGTTGTTGTGCTCAAAAACGGTGACTACTACACCACAAACTTCGACGTCAACAATCACTACGAAACAGACCTGCTGCGCATCGAAAAGTTCGACCCCAACAAGGTTTGGACCGCCGCGCTCTACGACGCCGACCAGCAAGGATTCCCCTATATCAAGCGTTTCGTGCTGGAACGTACTACGGGACTGAAACGTTTCAACTTCACGGGCGAAAATGCTAAGTCTGAACTTATCTTGCTGACCGACGAAGTTTATCCACGTCTCAAGGTGCACTATGGTGGCGCCGATGCCTTCCGCGAACCTATGGAAATCGATGTCGACTCCTTCATCGCCGTGAAGGGATTCAAGGCAAAGGGTAAACGCATCACTACGCTGAATATCGACAAGATTGAAGAGTTGGAGCCACTACGCCGCCCCGAAGTCGTAGAAAACGAAGCCGCAGAAGCAGTGGTGGCGGAGGGCGAAGAAAATGCCATTCCTACGCTATTTGATTAAACCCGATTCATGCTCAACCAATAATCTAAAATACTACCTATGAAAGTCATTGACCTTGGTGCTGGCAATTCTGTCATCAACCACTATATGGCGCAATTGCGCGACGTAGACTACCAAAAGAACCGCACCCTATTTCGCCGCAATCTGGAACGCATTGCTCATGCTATGGCTTACGAACTGAGTAAGCAGTTGTCATACGCTCCAGCAGTAGTCACCACACCACTTGGTGAAAAGAAGACACAATTGAGTGACGAGCGTATCGTCGTAGGCACAGTGCTCCGCGCAGGGCTCGCCTTTCACGAGGGATTCCTCGACGTCTTCGATGGTGCAGACTCAGCCTTCGTCGCAGCTTATCGTGAAGAGGGCACAAAGGAAGAATTGAAAATCAAACTCGACTACTTAGCCGCACCAACACTCGACGGCTGCACCTTCCTGATGGTAGACCCGATGCTTGCCACAGGCGGTAGTTTGGAACTGGCCTACCAGGCCTTCCTCCGCGCCGGCACGCCTGCGAAACTGCACATCTGCTGTGTGATCGCTGCCCCCGAGGGCATCGAGCGATTAGCTAAAGCATTCCCATCAGACGACGTCACGTTGTGGATTGCTGCTGTCGATGACAAACTGAACGACGCTGCCTATATCGTACCCGGTTTGGGCGATGCTGGCGACCTATCCTTTGGCGAAAAACTATCAGGCATCTGATGCTTTTGCTATACTAATGAAATACAAGTGCAGACCATATAGCGATCTGCCGAAATACAAGGGAATGTCTTTCACTGCGAGGGCATTCCCTTTCTTATTATCCTCCCCACTTGTGTGACACCTTGCCCCACGCTGACATTGACAACGATGTGCGATAAATAGCCTAAAATATAGTGGGAAAACAGCAATAGAAAAAAGGTTATACCTTGTTGAAAAAAAGTCTAACCTTTTTCAAAAAAACCTTGACCTTTTTTAAATTATCCGTAGTCTTTTTTTTCTGGGGATAAATATTGGAAATTAGCAAGCAAACAAAAAAGATGCGGAACGTCCACAAATGGGACATTCCGCATCCGAATATTGTATGCATATCACGGTATGTTCTTATCTGCGCTCACGGCGTACGCTCAACGTACCATTGCTGCTGCGATTTGCACTGCTCTTGGGCTTGCTGACGTTAGATTTGCTTGCAGACTTCTGCTTCTTGGGCTTCTCTGCTTTGACAGTAGTTGCCTTGGGGGTAGCGGCGCGGCGTGTAGGTGCCTTTGCCACCTTGTCTTTCTTCACCTTGCCATCAGCAGCAGCGATGCTGTCTGCCTTTGCCTGCTCGGCTGCTGCCTTTGCCATAGCCACTGAGTCACGACCAAACATATGGTCTTTGAAGTCCACGATCTCGCGGTCGATGCGTTGCTGTTCGCGCTTCACGGCTTCGGGGTCTGCATCTGCGTCGTTGATCAAGATTTTGTCTTGCAAATTGGTGGTGCGATAGATGGCGCCCTTGTAACGTCCCAATGTGAAGTAATCGTCGGCAGAAAGTTTTGAGGCATTGTTATAGTTAGATCCCATCAAAACCAGACTACAGAGATAGGGTGCCAAATCGTCATACTTTACCCAAAACATAGGATATTGCGACTCTGACCCACCAAAATCATCACCCCGTTTCAAGACTGGACACAAAGCTGTGACACGCTTACGAAAGGTAGAAGTATTCTGATCGTAGTATTCGCTTTCTTTGATAAAATAGACTTTCACTTGATGCGAGGGGATATCGACATCGTTCACACGAACCTTGTCGCCATTTGTTTCATAGAAGATCTGATAGCGATCCATCAAGTCGCGCACCTTGACCACATTCTTCTCCTTAAAATTTTCCAGACCATCAAGGGTGTAGTCATAGGCTTTTATTTCACCTCGAAGCAAGAGGTGGAAGATGTAAGTAAACAAACTCTCATAACCATCCTGAGGAACGATGGGATAATAGAGCATGGCATTTTCATCCAAAGTCAAATCCAACGTACGATAGATATCGCGACGCCAGGGCACATCTTGTGGCATGGCTTGGCCTACGGGAAAATCGCGATAGGCTGACCCTGTGCGTACGCTCTTGGTAGACTTATTCTCAACTGCAGCTTTACGACGAGCGGGAGGCTGAGCTACAGCTGTCAGCCCCATTGTCGCTAACAGAAACAAACACACAAGAGTGCGTAACTCTAAGTTGCTATATAAACGATGCATGTATTTCATATCTTTAATACGATTTGCTGTAAACGATTACTGATCTATGGTGAACTAAAAGACTTCTTTCACTTGGTTTTTCACCCCAAGGCGCTCTTGTCTAAACAGTGAACTCAAATAAGCGAAACGTCCCTGACACTCTGAGGCACTAATTGACAATTATTTCAATCGCAGAAGGCAAATTGCGCTGAATGCCATCAGGTCCCAATACCTTGACTCGGGTGATATAGAAACGCTGACCTGGGCGCACTTCTCTCATCAAATTACGCTGCGCTTCGGTGAAATTTGAACTGTTTGACGCTTCTGGACGAGCGTTACCCATACGATCGTGGAAGACGGTCTCGAAACTCAACACTTTGAATGGAATATCCAAAAGTCCATCATCAATAGCAGCACCAATACCAGATGATCCAATCGCTGCACCCTTGCCCAGACGACCTCCACGGAAACGATCATTGCCCACGACAACAAAAGCTGTAGGATCGGGCAACTTACGCACCTTGAAAGTGAATGTACCCATAGTGAGCGTCTTGCCATCAAATATACCAGTCACGGTGAATGTAACATCTTGTCCAACGGCGTTGGGGCGTGCTATATACTTGCCAGCTCCTGTCTGCCTCAACGTTCCACCAGTCATTGAGAGCGACACCTTGTCCGATTTGATGCCAGAAGCAGAGACACTGACAGGGTTGTCAAACCCTGCATAGAGTACATTCATAAGATCTGCTGCAACAGTAGCACCAGTTGGAGCAAGCGGAGGATTAATCACGGTATATTTCTGCTCAAAATTGCGACGGATCAAATCGCCAACAGAATTTGCCATTTCAATGTATCCCGAGAAGCTATATTCGCCAGGACCACCCACCTTGAAGTTGTAATCACCATCAGGCGAAATCTTACGACCATTCACATAAATGGTGGGGCGCTGAGTCGTATCAATAGCAGCCATAAAGATGCGTGAACGAAATTCGTCACCTGCAAACAATGTGGTCTTTTCTGGTAGCACATAAGCATTGAGCTCGTTGACACGAATATCTTTCATATCAATATGAGAGAGCAATGAGTGAATCACCTCGCCCTCGGCAGCTCGCACATCGTTTTGCAATTTTGTCAACATTGTGACTGCTGCAATTGCTGGCATAGATTCAAACATGTATTGCTCCCACACCTTGCCGATATATTCTTCGCCATTTGGGACGTCCGTGCTCAAATTAGAAGAGATAATGGCGGCTTCGCGGGGATCGTCCACATATTTCAGAATACGCTTACGATAATCGTTGATACGATTGAACAAAAGTCGACCTTGCCCCTTGGCCGGAGCCAACATGACATGCCCAGCGGCTTCAAGGTCCTCCTTATTCTTTATTTTCTCAGGGTCTCCGTCTGAGCCATCAGCCTCGCGAGCTATTGCCAAGGACAATTGTTGAGCATACGCGCAGAGCGAATCAGACATACCCTTGACGACCATAGCCCGGTCATACCACTCTTGAGTCTTGACAGGGTTTCCTTTGTAATGCTCATCCATATTTTGATACAGCACTTTGTTCTTTTCGACCGCATTGTCGGTCGAACGACGCAAACTGCCTCCCACGAGATCGAAGCCCTTGAGTACTTCGTTCGACACGTTCAGCGCAAGCATGGCCAACAAGACGATATACATCAAGTTGATCATTTTCTGACGCGGCGAAAGGGGATTTTTCTTTACTGCCATTATAATCTTATTTTTTTAACGAATTGGAAATTGTATTCAGACGAGCATCGCCCTCACACGAACCATTCGCATAAACAATCATTAGGAAAGTCGCTCAAAAAGCAATTCCTCTTACTTCTCGTCCTGAACAGGAGCAACCGCTGCACCACCACGCATATTGACTGTGAGGGCCTGAATCATGCGACCATAGACGCCATTGAGTTCCTCGATTTGCTGAGCCAATTTGTGTGTCTGCTCGTTGATTTGATCAATAGTGCCGACTTGCAAACTGATACTTCGGAGATGGAGTTCGTACACCTTATTGATACCCGTGAGCGTGCGATTGAGATTTTCCATTTCCTCACTATCCTTAGCCAGCTTAGCACTTTGTTCGTCCACCTTAGCAAAGGTTTCAGCAAGGGTGTTCAGTTTTTCTATATAAGTCTGAGTAGCTGCTTCCATTTCAGGAGAAAGCACAGCCTGTGCTCTATGCAACAACTCATCGTTGGCAACACGTATAATCTGTGCCAAGCGTTGTGCTTCAGCTTCAAAAGGCTGTCCACCCACAGGAGTATTTGCTGTTATTGCAGCTTCTACCAATTGCTGATTTTCTACATCTGCAGATGGTGCCACGGCTGGACTGGTCGTAGCTGCAGCAGGCGTCGTTTGAACTGCAGGTGCAACATCAGCCACGTTAGCATTTTGCACAACAGGAGCTCCGCCTACGACAATAGTACCTCCCTGAACAGGCAGACCGACATTGACTGTAGCAGCGACTGCAGGACCTGAAATTGGAGCGCCACCTTGACTCGGCTCAGCAATATGTTCTTCCTCACCGACGACGTCTTCTTGTTCTTCTTTTTCTATATTTTCTTCTGCCATTTCCTCATCCATTTCGCCTTCGTCGTCTTCGTCGTCATAGTAGCCTTCTTCACGATCCAACTGTTCGGCAATCTCTTCGTCTGTCTCGATTTCTGCTGGCAACTCTTTGCCTATTTCTGTCTTGTCAAAAGGACGATCGAACGCAGAAAGGAAGAATACCACGACTTCCGTACCCATACCGATGAAAAGCATGATATTACCACCCTCGATGTGAGTCAGCTTAAACAAAGCACCGAGGATTACGATCGCAGCGCCCCAGCTGTATGCATAGTTCAAAAAAGTTTGTCCTGGAACACTATCCATCCAATGCTGGAGTCTTACTATAAAATTTATCTTTCTTGCCATAATCAATATTGTGATTACCTATTGTGACTTATCTATAATATATGGAGCATAAGGCAACGCTCTGCCACCATTTACTTTTTATTACTTGTATTATTGCTAACTGTTGCAGCCTTTGATCGCACGCAACGGAAACCTACAAATGAGCGAGGTTGGTTTTGGTACTCCCAAGTGCGCCAAGCCGAACGTATATATGAAATAGGATCTTTCCACGAACCACCACGCACACTCTTGCGCTTGAGGATATATGGATCTTCTTTTGCGGCGTTATACTTTAATTCTGGATTCAAATCCGCCATTGCCGCTACACCAGACTCCGTATAGACTGTGCTTGTCCATTCTGCCACGTTGCCAGCCATATCAAACAAGCCATTTGAATTTGCACCATAGATACCAGCACGTGATGTGATCAAGTTGCCATCTTCGGTGTAATTACCATTGTCTGGCTTGAAGTTTGCAAAGAAGCATCCCTTATCACTCTTGCCTTCTTCACCTGTCCAAGGATAGGGATTGCCCTCCTTACCACGTGCAGCATACTCCCATTCTATTTCTGTCGGCAAGCGATAACGCTGGATATAGCGAGCTTGAGGTCCCATGCCACGAAGCAAATACTCGGTACGCCAAGCGCAGAATGCAGCCGCCTGTTCCCAAGTCACACCTACCACAGGATAGTCATTGTATGTAGCAGACGAGAAGTAGAGTTTCATATACGTCTCATTGTTTGCATTGGGGAAGTCATTCACCCAGCAAGTCGTATCTGGATATACGGGTACAATGTAGGTATTCAAAAAATCGTAGAGCGAAGACAGAGGACGTTCTATTGTTTGGCGAACAATCTCTCCATTTTCGTCTATATAAGCCGTATCCTTTGAAATCATCACCACTTCATTTGGATCTACTTCAAAGTCGGTATTCAGATTGCGCTCATTTGGGTTCAGGCGATACTTTCTCAGTGCCGCCTTTTCGTAGTCAAATACTTCGTAGCGGTAGTTCAATTGCTTCACATCCAGCATCACCGTACCATCGATAGGATGCTTTGTATACACGCTTTGTATCGCACGTTCTTGGTCCTCGGTGGGTTTACGCCAAGGTATGGGTTTATTCCAATTCAAGTGGGGAGTGACGGGTTCGCCATAGCGATCAACCTCAATCTTGAATGTCTCGTCGCCACCATATTGAGGGTCAGCCAAACGTTCGCGGATGATCGAGTCACGCACCCACTCTACGAATTGTCGATACATAGAGTTGGTCACCTCGGTCTGATCCATCCAGAATCCATCCACCGAGATATCACGTGTTGGAGTCGCCAATCCCCACAGCGTATCATTATTTTCAAGACCGATTTTTAGATACCCACGCTTCACTTCCACCATACCAAATGGCACTGGCTCAGTAAAAGCAGCCGATCGCTGACCAGTCACTTCTCCGCCGTTCATCATTGCACGATCACCGCCAAAGCATGCCGACAATGCCATACAGAGCATCGCCACGCATACATATTGCATCATACCTCCCAAGTGCATTTTGCCTTGTAGCTTTGTGAATTTTTCAAATGTATTCTTTTGCATATATTATATATGTATATTCTGATTTAGAGCCACCATAGATGCGCTGCTGGTCCTTTTTGTAGAGCAATCGTGCTGTCACATCGGCGCGAAATGCAGTGCCGTCAAAGCGTAGCATTGTTGAGGGGACTATGTAGAATAACGGATTTTTGGTGCGAATATTGTATTCTGCAGAAAAATTATACAATCTTTTTATTTTTATCTCGTTGGTCTCGCCCATCAGCACCGTTGGCGCCATGATATTCAGGACAGAGAATCCCGCGTTCCAATACTTGTGCTGATAGTGCAAACCAGCCGAAAGTCCAACTTTCGATCCTGTCAGTTCGGTGCTGGGAAATGCAGGATCGTTGCCATCCACCAAGTCTACCTTTGTCCCATCTATCTTTTCGTTGAGCAAATCCGCCTGTACGCCGATGCCAAGATGCCCTCCCCACAATTTTTGCTGGTAGGCATATTGCACAGCAAAGCGTTGGTGAGCAAAGAGGCCTATCTGATCTTTCTCAAACAACACACCTGCACCATGCCTCGAACGCCCCAGTTGAAATGCCATATCGGCGCCAGCATACATCGTGCCACCAGCATCTTCATAGCCCACTGCATGTGTTTGATAGGCCGCGATGATGTTCAGATTGGGCGATTTCCCCACCGCACCGGGATTGTACTGTGCTGGCATATCCCAATAGTGTGCGAAGGCAGATGCTTGTTGTGCCCATGCTTCCCCGCCTATTATAAATAACAACATAGACAAAATCCACATTTGCCCAAAGTTCTTGTTGCTATGGGCAAATGCGGCACATCCATGATGTGATAATATTTGAGCAAGACGGGCGCTTATCATCAGTTATTTCAGACTATTTAGACGTCCCGAAAGTAAGGACGATTTTAATATTCGTCTTCGTTGAACAGGAAGTCCTCCTTTGTGGGGTAGTCGGGCCATACGTCTTCGATCGTCTCGTAGATTTCGCCTTCGTCTTCCAGTTCTTGCAAGTTTTCAACGACTTCCATAGGCGCTCCCGAACGCATAGCGTAGTCGATCAACTCCTCCTTGCTTGCAGGCCATGGCGCATCCTCTAATTTTGAAGCCAATTCTAATGTCCAATACATATCTTTAGTTTTTTTAGTGTTATAAATACAGATTTATCATGCGGCAAAAGTCGGCATTACGCCTCCCTTTCCTTTCGGTCCGACCATTTCACAGAGACCGCCTTATTCCCAGCGTATCTCGTGTACCTCTCGGCATCTTTTGACTGCCTTGTTTTTAACAAGAATCTTTTGGATCTGTAGAATACCCGTGATACGTGGAGCCTTATTCCCAGCGTATCTCGTGTATCTCTCGGAATCTTTGGACTGCCTTGTTTTTTACAAGAATCTTTTGGATCTGCAGAATACCTGTGATACCCGTGATACGTGGAGCCCCGCTATTTGGGCGCAAAAATAATATTTTTATCCTATTTATAGCGATTTGTCAGAGAATAATTTCATCTACACCCTCAACATGGTTGATAAATAGTGCCAAGTGAAACAAATATTTGGACAAGACGTTCAGGTATTCCACCGAGTCCCGATCCTGCAGCACCACCACACTGCGCTCTGCCCTGCGGCATACCGTGCGACAGATGTGCACGCTGCAAGCCGTCTGCGACCCTGTCGGCAACACGAAGCCTCCGAACCGAATACCGCACTGCCTCCATTGTGCTATGTCTGCTGTCAAAACTGCTGTCGCCTTAGTCCAATCAAATGCCGCCCTGGCCTGAGCACCGACCACACGGGCCCCTATCGCAAACAAATTGCGCTGCACATCATACAAGCGCATCCGCATCTGCTGCAACACTTCCGCTTGTTTGGGGACAGCAGTCTCCATCAGTTTATGCAGCGCAGCGCATACGGCCCCGACGTGAGCGCCCAGTTCGTCCAGTTCTCCGCACGCCACTATGCGAGCATCCGTCTTGCTCACCCGTGTGCCATCAGCCAGCGCGGTCGTATAGCATCGTGGCACATCCATTTGTTCACCCGAATCCGTCATCACACCTTGTCTCTTTTTTGCCGTTAGTAGCAAATTACATAATCTTCCTTATTCAGTCTGCTTTCGAAATAGACCAGTCCATAGTCGTACAGGTCAAAGGTCACACGCACCCTCTCGTCAGCCTTCAGTCGCTCCCAGGCAGCCCGAGTCTCGGGCGAGCGATATATATGCCTTATCACCATCACCCCCCGACTCGAAATCGCTGGCAACAAACGAGACGATATGTCCGTCAGGTCTGCCCCCTCGCCTATATATGCCCAATCTATGCCAGCGGCACCGCCTTGCGTGACCTCATCCACTGTCGTAAATTGACACGTGGCACATCCTCTCCCCAGATATGCCGATATGGCTTCATTTTCTGGACGAACGATGATCCCGCGACGCGGCCCGGCATCATTGCACAAGCGCAACAGCAGTTGCAAGTCCTTTTGGGGGTACACATCCATCTCGTCGGCAAACCTTTCAGCCAGTTCAGCATAGGCATAATATGGTGTGCGTTCGTAGATCACCCCCGTCACTATATTAAAGGCGAAGGGCGAATGTATACCATACCCCTTGCGGTGCGAGATACGGCACAACCTGATCCAAATGCGCTTGATATAATAGCCTATGTGCATCACGCTTTGCTTTTCTGTGTGTGTAGGAGGAAGGGGGGACAGAGCAAGACAAAAAGTTCACACGCCCAGCCCACCCCCTATCGTCCATCGCCACCCGCCGTAGCGAAAAAGTTAGTTTTTGGCGAGTTGAGTTTGCAAAATTACACTTAAATCCTTAAAAAACATTATTTCCGACACATTTTTATGCTTCGACGCCTCTCCACCCCACCAAAACCCCTATCTTTGCATCGTGTTTTTCATAGTATTAGATTTTAAGGTTAACAAGGTTGGGATACAGCGGTATCCCTTTTTTAATAGACAACACATCAACTCTATATATCGCCATGCATTGATGCGCCACTCTTAGGGCAATCGATGCATTTTTTGTTTTAAGGTAAAGGAAGGGAGTGAGGCATATAGGACACCAAGCAACCGCCTTTTATTTTACCAATCATTTACCCTCTATTCTGCAAACTCCACTTAGCAAAACTGCAATAGGGGGGGGTAAAACATAAAACCTTCTTATTTACACAGACAAACATCCATCTCATAGACTATATTATATTATCTTTGTATGCGTAATAATATGTGCAAGATGTACCACATCAACAAGCAATATACAATCTCTATAAATATCTAAATCTACAATGAAGAAAATTTTATTCTTAATGATCCTGCTACTGACGGCAGTAGGAGTGGGGGCGCAGACGCCAGTCGTTACGGTAAGTAATGTGGGTGATGCACTTTACAAACTAGATGACGCAGATGCTGCAAAGATTTTTGAGTTGGACAATCTCACTATTGTGTTGGATGTGACAACTGCGAGTTCGCTGAGTGATCGTGGCGCATTCTTCTGTGTTGCTGATCCTGCTCAACCAGTCCCATCTTCTTTCTCTGGAAATAACACATCCTACATGGCATGCGGACACAACGGCTCTGCTATTGCATATCTTGCAGCTGCTAAGGATGGTCAGCATTTCTCTACTGGTACTATTCCCGCAAATTCAACCATAAGAATAGCCTATGTATTTGACAAGACCAACAATAAGTTTAAGGCTTATATTGGCGATACGAACACTGGTTGGACAATGGACCGTAATTTTGGTACCTACGAAATCGCTACACCAAAGATGGTGAAGGAAGATTTCGAAAATGCTAAAATCTACATCGGAGGCGGTATGGCAAACAATGCAACCCACGAAATGGGCGATGCCACAATTCATCGGGTAAGTGTGTATGAAGGTGCCCTCGATGTGGAACAAATAAAGTCGCTTAGTTTTCTCCCTATCAAAGCAGAAGTTGTGGGTGATTTGAGGGGCAACAATCCCAATACTCACTTTGGCAGAATCACTGCAACTACGGGTACTAATGTAAAGACAACATTGCTCACAACAGCAAATATGACAGTGAGCGAAATGAGTTACAATGGTGTAGGTGATGTGATATCTTTCACTCGTCCTTATCGCGGTTTCGAATTCCAAGGTTTTTATCTTGGCGAGCAAAACTTGGGCAAGAGTTTTACGCTGACTGAAGCTCAAAAGAATGCGATTACTGAAGCCAATCCTCTTGTTGCTAAATTTACTACTACAAATGATGTCACTCTTTTCTACGACGATGACCCCAAATCCTATCGTATCCCTGCTATCACAACTACAAGCAGCGGCCGCGTGATTGCTGTGAGCGACTATCGCCACAACCTTGATGATATCGGCCGCGACAATCATAGGACAGGTTCAAAGCGTATTGACCTCGTGATGCGCTATAGTGATGACAATGGTGCGACTTGGAGCGAAAAGCAAACTATCGCTGAAGGAACAGACGACCAGAGTGCTACTGGTTACGACTGTGCATACGGCGATGCTGCAATTGCCGCAGTAGGCGAAAATGTGTTGGTAATGGCTGCAGCTGGCAACGTGTGCTATCCCTATGGTAGTGCGACTTCTCACAACCGCACAGTGCGTCTCTTCAGTGCAGACAATGGTGAGACTTGGAGTAAGGAGGATATTTCTGAAAGAATGTTTATCAGTTCAACAGCTACTATTCCTAATGGCCACACTGCGTTCTTCGGTAGCGGTAAGTTGGCAGTAGACCCTAACTTCAACGGCACAGGCAACACCCGTATTTATGGCGGTATGCTTGTCAAAGACAATGCACGTACCACAAACGTTTATGTGGTCTATACAGACGACTTAGGACAGAATTGGAAAGTGCTGGGTGGTGTAAAGGCTGCAGAAGCCGATGAACCAAAGGTAGAAATCTTGCCTAACGGACAAATCCTGCTCAGTGCACGTAGGCAGGGCGGTCGCCTCTTCAACGTTTTCACATACGGAACAAGTGATGATGACAAGGCTAACGGCACAGGCACATGGAACGGCACTGCGAATGGTTGCAACAACGGTGGCAGCAATGGCACAAATGGTGAAATTTTCCTCGTGGATGCTAAAAGAGCGGATGGAACAGCCGTGAAGCTCCTGATGCAATCACAACCTAAGGGCGGTTCGGGTCACTATGATCGCAAAGATGTGACTATTTGGTACAAGGAGGTAGACGCAAATACGACTTACACTACTACAACTATCAAGGATAATTGGACAGAAGGCATGCAAGTGAGCCACCAACAAAGCTCTTATAGTGTAGCAACTTTGCAAGCAGATGGACGCATTGGTTTCTTCTTTGAAGAAGCACCTTGCTACGGCGATGACTACACCAAGGGTTATTGTATGGTGTACACCCCCTTGACTATCGAAAGCATCACAAAGGCCAACTATTTCGCTCCTGATGCCGACCTTGATGCAGTAAAAACCATCAACGTCGAACTCACCGATGCACAAGGCAATATTTATCGCGAACAAGTAGAATGTTCTGTTGATCAAGTTGCCACTGTTTTGACAAACAAGTATGCTTATATCACTTTGGGCGACAATGCGAATATGAATGTGGAAGGCAACACTTATACCTATACTAATACAGTAGAGCTTCCTTTCAAGGTGAGCAATGCCACAACCACTGTATGGCACAACATCTATTTCCCAGCAAACACAAATGAAAACGGATACCCCGTTTACCTTTCGGCAAGTTCAGCAGACGATACATTCGTACCTAAAGTCACTGAAGCTAATGTATATGGCAATAGTTCATACAACACTGCAGCTTATGCCGAAAAGATTAATTGGGCGGTATACAATGTCGGAGAAGGTTTCACCTTTAAGTTCAAAAATCAGTTGACTGGCAAATATATTCAAGTTACCAGTGTAGCCACTGGCAATGCTCAAAATGCGAAATATGTAGATGAAGCCTCTGCAACTGCATTCGAAATCGTACCAGATAACGCGTCATACAAAGGTGATTACACACTCAAGGCAAGCGTCGGTGGTAGTGTGGGTTATCTCTGTTCTACCAGTGCCACTGGTTATCATTATGCTACGCACTATAGTGGCAATGAGCACCAGGGTGCTTGGGCGAAATTTGTCGAAGCTCCCGACTTCGTTGCATTGATTGCTGATATCAACGAATCATTGGATATGATTGGCACAAGTCTTGGTCTATATAAAGTAACTGATGCCAATGCGACCAAGGCAGAAGCAGCAAAGACTGCTATGCAAAATAGCGACAAAATTATATTAAATGTACTGAACGGCTATAGCAACCTCCTCGACGGTGCAACACTCAATATGCCCCAAGATGGACAGTTTTTCCGCGTAGCATACGATTATGGCAACAGCACCGGAAAGCTCTACTTGCAAAGTCTGCCATCAAGTGTCAAGGGGGTACAGTTCACCGCAGAGACTGGCAACACCTCTATTTGGTTGTATCACAATGGTGCGCTCTATTCCTACAAAGCAGGCCAATGCTTGCGTGAAGTAGGCGACGATCGCGGTCTGCAAGCTATTGGTGGCAAGACCATTGTTACATTTACTGAAAGTCCTCGTACGAAAGGTAAGTACAATATTCAATGTACTTCATACATACATGCTAATAGCAGTGGCACAAATCATTTCACAGATCATTGTAGCAGTGACGGCGGCCATAGTGAGCACGACCTCATCCTCGAAGAAGTTACCACTCTCCCCGTTACAATCGGTACAGCTGGTGCTTCTACACTCTATGCTCCTGTAGCGTTGACTCTCCCAACATTGAGCGAAGGTCAAGAATTGAAGGTGTACACTGCTGAACAAAATGGTGAATATCTGACGCTGACACCAGTAGAAAGCGTGATCCCTGCTAACACAGGTGTAATCCTGATGGGTACTGCAGGTACTACAGTTACTTACAACTTCACTATCTCTGATGATACATCTGCTCGCAAGGGTCAATTGACTGGTACTGTAGCAACGATAGCGAATCCTAATAACGATAGAATCTACACATTGCAAAAGCCAGGCAATGACTTTGTGATGAAGAAGTACAATGGTACAAACCTGAATGGCTTCAAGGCTTACTACGAAATGCCAGCTAATAGCAGTGTACAAGCTTTGCGCCTGAGCTTCGGCGAAACTACTGGTATCGACGGTGTGGTGAATGCTGGTGGCAAACTGGAAATCTATGACATGAGCGGACGCCGTGTAGAAAAGATGACTAAGGGCCTCTAC
>JAGKTZ010000020.1 GCA_021153165.1 Prevotellaceae bacterium | reverse complement strand
ATTGAGCGATCCCTTGTGTGCTTTACAAAAGAAAGCGCACCGTACGGCGCGCTTTCTTCGTTTCTCATCTCTGATATAGTGTATAGGATTACTTTACTTCTTCAAAATCGACTATCATTCACTATCAATGCGTTAGCACCAGATGTTGCGTCCATGTTGCAAGAATTAAATAATTATTGATAATCAATTCTTTGTAATTCTGCACCAATCTGGTGCAGAATTGGTAAATTCAAAACTTCACCAACCTATTGGAGAATTGCAGTTTGTGTTAACTTTTACTCTATTCCGAATTAGGTGGAAAATTTTATAATGAAGAACGATTGGAATTCATCTGTTCGTAATGCTCATCAATTAATGCTTGCGCTTTGTTTATTGTGATTTTACCTTCTATCTTCTGACGAGCTACTTGGATAAGAAAATCAGACACATTATGTCTATCTACACGTTGAAGTCCGATAGCAATTGTCCAATTATTAGCCCTTTCCCTAACAAATGGGTCTGGATGATTCTTATACTCTTCGAATAAAGCCATATTTTTTCTTTTAAAGATGCGAAAAAAGCACTAGATGGGCAAATCCCAGCCATAGAATTCTTTATTCTGGAATATATTTAATACTTTTGCGTTAGAATTAAATATATTTGGGAATAATGGCAAATCTTAATCGTATCAAAGTAGTACTTGTTGAGCAGCAAAAGACAGGTAAATGGCTGGCAGAACAAATGGGTAAATCCGCTTGCACAGTCAGCAAATGGTGTAGCAACTCCAGTCAACCGGATTTGGCTACATTGGATAAAATTGCTACATTATTAAATGTGGATAGACGCGAATTGATAGCGCCTTCAAAGTAAATTCCATCGCAAAAGAAATGACGCAAGAAAATAAAGACATACAGTCACAGACTGAACCATATATCGTGAAGTCGCACGATATTCACATAGATGCAGACTATGCGGATTGGATAGCGGACATTAAGAGTCGCTATCGTTCTGCACAGGTAAAGGCAGCGGTCAAGGTAAATGCAGAGAAACTTTTGTTTAACTGGCAACTTGGTCGTGACTTGGTTCAGAAGAAAGCCGAAGAGCGTTGGGGAGCAGGAGTCGTTGAACAAGTAAGCTTAGATCTGAAGCGAGAATTTTCTAATGCGGATGGCTTTTCTGTACGCAATCTTTGGTATATGAAACAATGGTATTTGTTTTATACTCAAGGAGAGAAAGAAATTCTGCACCAAGCTGGTGCAGAATTGCAAAGAATTGAAAATCAATATGTGACAAAAATGCACCAGATTGGTGCAGAATTGAGTTTCGAAAAACTCCACCAGGTTGGTGGAGAATTTCCATTGCCTTTTGCGTTGGTGCCTTGGCGGCATCATGTTGAGATAATAACGAAATGTAAATCAATAGATGAAGCCTTGTTCTATGTGGGTAAGACAATAGAACAAGGACTAAGTCGTGATGCTCTCACCAACTGCATCAAGGCAAACCTCTATGAGCATCAAGGTAAGATTGTTAACAACTTTAGTGACCATCTGCCAACATTGCAAAGCAGGCTCGTTCAGGAAGTTCTGAAAGAAAACTATGATTTCGGCTTTGCTACGGTTGAACATGAAATTTATGACGAGGCAGAACTGGAGGAGACGCTTACAAAGAATGTGACTGACCTTTTGTTAGAGTTAGGAACAGGTTTTGCCTTTCTGGGTAGGCAGAAGGAACTTGTTGTGGGAGGTCGTTCACGCAAGATAGACTTGTTGTTTTATCACATTCGCCTGAGTTGCTATGTCGTTTGTGAACTGAAAGCCAAGTCATTTGAGCCAGAGTTTGCAGGCAAGTGGAACTATTACGTGAATGCTGTGGATGAGTTGTTGAAGACAGATGATGAAAATCCTACAATCGGCTTGCTTGTTTGCTCCGATATGGATAAGATTGATGTCCAATGGTCGTTCAAAGGCATCAGCACCCCAATGGGTGTGGCAACGTACAACAACATCAGAATTAAAGATGCCCTCCCAAGCCAAGAACAATTGGCTGAGCGTGTACGCCTCTTGCAAAAGGAGTTGAAGGAAACAAAACGCTTAATGAATAAGGTGGATAACATTGAAAACCGATAAGCAATATCGGCATAATCATTTAAAACAGTTAAAATAGAATTGTAATGGATATAAATAAAAATTTAAGATATAATAAACCGGAACTTTTAGCTTATTTTCGAAGCCGTGCCAATGAAATATTGAGTGATTTAGCACTTCAATATTCTGCTGCAGACTACAAGAAGAAAGCATCAGCCTTAAACAAGGCTATTATCCAAAGCCGCGACAATCTTTTAGATATTTTGAATGAAAAGGCAAGGACAGAAAAATGGACTAACTCCGAGACTTTGGAATGCGTCTTAATGATTACATATACAAATGATGTGGTCATGTTGGAATCTCGAAATTCTGTTTGGGAATACGATTATATGGCTTTCTCGCGTAGAGTTGGAGAACTGTGGGAACCGTTCTGTAAACTATGTTTTAAATATCCTTCTACAAGAATTTCAGCCTTTGTACCACCCTTGTTCTCGGAAGTCAAGGAAAGCCTTACTTCTGAAATTACCACATACATTGATGCGTTAAGGATTAAAGTTGAGGAGAAAGAACAGTTAAAACGTTACTATGATAAAGTATGGAATCTCGTCACATCTGGTGAGATACAATTGGAATGTGACCTACATTTTACTGATGGTCAGACAAAGTATATTGTCGATTTCAAAAGCGGTTTCGGTTCTAACGAAAAAGGTAACACAAACAGATTGTTACTTGTAGGCAGTATTTATCAAAATATAGAAACGGAAAATTACAAATGCTTGATATTTGTACGTTCAACGGATAATAACCATTATCTTGCCACTCTTCAAAATTCTGGAATATGGGAAACCTCATGCGGTACTGATACTTATTCTAAGATTCATCATTTTACTGGTTTTGATATTCGTAATTGGATTGGTCAGAACATAGATTGGATGAATGATTTCGCCCCACAGATGAAGGATGCTGTGACAAAAAAAGAACTTCTAAATTATCTTATTTGGTGATAATATGAACGAAGCATTAGTATATCAGGCACATTACACAAAGTCAGATCCAATCCTTAACTATATGACGGGGATGCTTGACTTTCGTCCACACGATTCTATCTTAGAGCCGTGTGGAGGGGATGGTGTGTTCGTTGACAAGATTTTAGAGAAGGTGCCGAATGCAAACATTAGCGTGTTTGAGTTAAATCCCCATGCTGTTATAGGTCTCAAAAACAAATATAATGGGGAAGCAAATATTCAGATAAAAGAAACAGATACACTATTAGATGACAGCATTACATCTTGTAGTGTCAAGTATGATAAAATTATTGGTAATCCTCCTTACGGAGCACGTAACAACGAGAAGAAGAAAGACCTCCTTAACAAGTTGTACGCTGATTTGTACACAAAAGAAAGTTACACTCTTTTTCTCTATGCTTGCACACGTTGCCTTAAAGAAAATGGAGAACTAAGTTTCATCATACCTGATACCTTCTTGTCGCTTCATAGGCATCTAGCCATTCGAAAGTATTTGCTAACGAATACCAAGATAAAAGAATTGGCATTATTCCCATCTTCGTTTTTTCCAGGAATAAATTTTGGCTACGCAAATCTGTGCATCATTACGCTGAAAAAATCTTCAAATGTAGCTCAAAATCTGCGTAATGAAATCTCTATCAGAACAAACTTTAAGACGGTAGATGAATTAGAATGTGATAATAGTGGTACTAAAAAAATTATTACACAGAAAGAAGTCGTTGAAGGTGTTGGTTCCGCATTCATGTTTAATTCAACCGACAAAATTGCAGAGTTAATCAATGATGATTCTATTCAGAAGATAGGCGACATTGCAAATTGTGTGACGGGATTTTATTCAGGTAACGACAAAGAATATCTGCATCCTGTTAGCCTAGATATAAAGAATGCAAAGAAATACATTTGTGCAAATTCCGAAAGAATCCACACATCTTCTTTGACTGATAAAGAGAAAGGTTTTGGTATTGCAACGGCTGATTGTTTGGTTCCTGTGGTTAAAGGTGGTAACATTGAGTATGTCAAGCCTAACCATTGGTTTATGGATTGGTCAACAAAAGCTATTCAAGAGTATAAATCGAGCAAAAAATGCAGGTTTCAAAATTCCTACTATTACTTTAAGAATGGCATTGGTATTCCAATGATACGTTCGTCTAAGCTTACAGGTTCATTAATAGAATGTCGGCTATTTGACCAATCCATAGTGGGCGTTTTCCCAAAAGATGATAAGTGGATTCTTTACCTTCTCGGATTTTTCAACTCGGCTGTATGCACAGAGTTGATTAATGCGATCAATCCATCAACAAATAATTCGGCTAATTACATCAAAAAGATTCCTTTCATTGTACCGAGTGATGAAGCAAAGAGCCATGTTGAAGAATTGGTAGGTGAGATTGTATCACGATTAAAAGCTGGAGACGAACAAATTGATCGTCAAAAAATAGAGTTAGACGAAATTTTTGCAAACTTGTATTTCCAGAGAGTAGGCATGAGTCAGACAACCTCTAAAAAAAATACTTCCAAGCAACTCAACTTCCTCGACCTCTTCGACCAGTACGAACTTGATCCAATTACGCAGAATTTTATGGTTCGCGAGGACATAGAGGTTGAATATAGTACGAAGCGTATTCATCGCAAACTGCTTTTAGACCACACAAAGAACCTCCTTATCTGCAACGTCAAGAAGGATAATTGGGAGCAGTATCTCGATGGTTCGGCCAAGATTTACTATACTGGCAAGAGATTCCCAACTACAGTAGCCCTCAATAAGCTCTACTACTTCATGCCATACCTCTCTGGCAAAGGCATTCGCGATCTCTACTATATCAAGATTGTGCGATTAGGTTACCGTAAAGAAGGACAGGTGAATGAAGACAAGAATGATCTTCGGTTAGTGTTCGAGATTGAGCGTGTCAGCCAGTTGTTCGATGATTACAAGAAGGTAAAACTCGAAATCTGGCGTACGTTTACGGATACGACGCTTGATAAAATTCTATGTTAATACAAGGATATCCTCAATACGTATTAGGGGAATGAACGTATGGCATTCATGTTGGTTAAGTTGAATAGCCTGGAGAATGTTATTGATAGAGTGTAGAGTAGAACCATCTGAGCATAACAAAATAGTAAAGTCAATATGAAATTAGTAAATGTTATAATAAACAACTATAAAGGTATTCAAAATGAAACCTTGATAAAGTTTCGTGAGTTTTGTTGTATTGTAGGTAAAAACGATGTTGGCAAGTCTACAATTCTCAAAGCTTTGGATGCTTTTCTAAATGATCATGCTCCTTCATTTGAGGACAAAAACATTTATAATGATTCCACAATTATTGAAATTGAACTCCAATTTGATTGCTGTGACACAGAGACAATAATAGACGAGTCGATTCCTGTAACATTTGCAGAAGAGGAGTTAATCAATGCTGATGGGAAACTATGTCTTAAGAAAGTTTGGGATGTTGGCCAAAAAACTATTAAACCCAAAATTTATATACTACGCAAAACGTATGAGACTGATGATTTTGCATTATTATCCGAAAGTTCGTTGATGTCTCTGTGTAAAAAATATGGCATTGAGACTCAGAAAGGAAATGGAAGCGATTTTAATAACAAGGAAAAACGCTCAAAACTCCGTTCTTTCTATTCGCAAAATAGCTATAAATATAACTATCTATACGAAGAGTTGCCAACAACAGGTCAGACGAGAATGAAGAAAATTCTCGAAGGGATAAAAGACATTATTCCTACGTTTGAATATTTTAAAGCAGATAGCTCCTTGTCTGATAGTGATACTTCTGTGCAAAAGTATTTCAAAGACAAAGCTTTCAAATTATTAAAAGAAGAAATCGATACAGATAATATAGAACTGAATGTTAGAGGTGAAATTGAAAAATCGCTTAAACTTATAACAGACAAAATCAATAGCGTATTGTCCGCTGAAGAACAGATAAGTGCAAAAGTCGATTTTGATTGGTCAAAATTGATTAGTACCTCTTTTAAGTGCAGTAAAGAGGAAGGAAATATCCCTCTGAATTCACGTGGTGATGGTTTTAGAAGAATCACCATGATGTCGTACTTTGAGATGTTGGCGGAAGAGAAGAACAAGGACAAAGAAATGATTTTTGGATTTGAAGAGCCAGAAACATTTCTTCATCCTGAGATACAAACGCTTTTGTATAATAAACTGATGGCCATGGCAGAAAATGGTTATCAGATTATCATTACAACACACGCTCCCAATATAGTAGCAGAAACAAACGTTGAAAATCTTGTTTTTGTACAAAAGCACAATTCACAATATATTATTAGCCAAGAGAGGGATATTAATATACAAGAAATAGTAACGGAATTGGGAATTAAAAGTGATAATGCTATTTTTTCCGTATATGATCAAGTTAAATGTCTATTTTTTGTAGAAGGGCCTGATGACGTGAGTGCTATGAAGCATATAGCATTATCATATAAAAATGAAGGCAAAATAGAGAAAACTTTTGAAGAAATAGGCGTAGTCCTCGTTTGTATTGGTGGTTGTGATAGTATAAAGCATTGGACAACTCTGAATATCATAAGGCAGTTGAATAAACCATATTTTATTCTTTTAGATTCTGATAAAAAATCAGAAGATGAAGCATCTACTAATTTGCAAAAATTGACAGAAATAGGCTATACACTTAATGATTGTCAAGTTACACGTAAACGAGAAATTGAAAACTATATTCCTTCATCTTATTTCTCAAGTTTAGCAAATCCCATTGAGAATATTGATTATTCTGACTGGGATGATGTTAAAGAAATATGTAAACATCATGAGGAGTCTATGAGATTAGGAGGAAAGAAAGTCTGCGAAAAACATTTTTCAAATCTATCTTATAGTCAATTGCGTAGCACTCTTTGTCCAACAGGAAACGACCAAAACGATGAGTTTCTTGAAATTTATAATAAAATAAAAAATAAAATCAATTAACACATGTGAAGGTCTATTAGTTGCTAATTCTGCAATAATGATTGCGGAGTATTGGTTGGGTGTTTTTGAAAAGAAATAGTACAAGACAATTGTTATGGCAAAGCGTAAAGAAATAAGAAATAGCACAGCAGAGTTCCTAATCTTTCAAATTGAAGGGAAGGAGCAAGGTGTTGAAGTCTATTACAAGGATAAGACAGTTTGGTGTACCCAGAAAGCTATGGGTATGCTGTTTGATTGCTCTACAGATAACATCGGACTTCATCTAAAGAATATCTTTGCTTCTGGGGAACTTGAAAAGTATTCAGTTACCGAGAAAATCTCGGCAACTGCTTCCGATGGCAAAAAATATATGACACAGTTCTACAATCTCGATGCTGTTATTAGTGTAGGTTATCGTGTGAACAGCATCCGTGCAACTCAATTCCGCCAATGGGCGACAAGTGTATTGCGAGAGTTCGCTATACGTGGATATGTCTTGGATAAGAAGAGAATGGAGAATGGTTCGTTCCTTGGCGAAGATTATTTTGAGCATCTGTTAGCAGAAATACGGGAGATTCGACTATCGGAACGTCGATTCTACCAAAAGCTGACAGATATCTATGCCACAGCCGTTGACTACAATCGGGATGCACCGACCACACGATTATTCTTCAAGATGATGCAAAACAAGATGCATTATGCTGTTCACGGACGTACAGCCGCAGAACTGATTGTAGAACGAGCCGATGCGGAACAAGAGCACATGGGGTTGACTTCGTGGGAGAATGCGCCCGATGGTAAAATCGTAAAGACAGACGTGGTGATTGCTAAAAATTATTTAAAAGAAGCAGAACTAGCCGACATGGGACAGTTGGTGAATGGTGTACTTGAATTGGCTGAAAGAATGGCAAAACGTCATATTCCAATGACAATGGAAGATTGGATAAAGCGGATAGATACCATTTTGACTGCTGGTGGTAACGAAGTTCTGCAAACAGCAGGACAAGTGTCTGCCGAACAAGCAAAAGAACATGCAGAAACGGAGTTTGAAAAGTATCGTATCATACAAGACCGCCTATTCCAAAGTGATTTCGATAGGTTTATGGATGCTCTTCCTTTTGAGGAAGATCCTAAAGAATAAAATACATGACCATTTGTCCGATGTTATCCAATAAATTTGGATAATCTTCGGATAAATGGTCAAATAAAGTAAATGGGGCTATTTTGCACAGCACATTTATTTCCTCCATTACAATTCTATCAGCTGCATTCTTTTTGATGGTTACCTTTAGACTTTTACGTTCTTTATTCATCTGATGGTATAAATCGCAGATTTTTACCCCAAAATAGTAAAGAACATCTATCTTGTGGAGTACATCATCCTATCTTTTAGATAAACTATCAATATATTCGCCATAAGTCATTTCACCTTTTACATTCTTTACTGCTTCCTCCTTAAATTTCTGTTGGCGTTTTTCCAACCATCCTCTGACTTCATTTGTTGCTGCTTGGGCACTTTCTTTTAAAGTCAATTCCTATTGCTGGCATGTTTCCTTCTTTTAAGTTCTAGTAAGGGTGGACAAAACGTACACTCCCTATTTTTAGAAATTCAAAGTAAAAAGAAAGCGCTCCGTGCGGCGCGCTTTCTTCGTTTCTCATCTCAGATATAGTGTATAGGATTACTTTACTTCCTCGAATTCAGCATCCTGGATGTCATCCTTGCCGCCTTGAGCGCCAGTGTTGCAACCGCCGTTGCAGCCGCCTTGTTGGAAGCCTTCAGCCCCAGGTTGAGCACCTGTTTGTTGGTACATTTGAGCGCTGGCTGCTTGGAATGCCTTGTTCAACTCTTCGATAGCAGCGTCGATAGCAGCAACGTCTTGTGCCTTGTGAGCTTCTTTCAATTTGCCGAGTGCAGTTTCGATTGCTGGTTTGTGTTCAGCAGGGAGCTTGTCGCCGAGTTCTTCCAATTGCTTTTCAGTTTGGAAGATCATTGAGTCAGCCTGGTTGATCTTGTCCACACGTTCGCGTTCCTTCTTGTCAGCTTCTGCATTTGCTTCAGCTTCTGCCTTCATGCGGTCGATTTCTTCCTTGCTCAGACCTGATGAAGCTTCGATGCGGATAGCTTGTTCCTTGCCAGTAGCCTTGTCCTTAGCTGATACGTTCAGGATACCATTGGCGTCGATGTCGAATGTTACTTCGATTTGAGGTACACCGCGGCGTGCAGGAGCGATACCAGCGAGGTTGAAGCGACCGATAGATTTGTTATCGCGAGCGAATTGGCGTTCACCTTGGAGTACGTGGATGGTTACTTCGGGTTGGTTGTCTTCTGCAGTAGAGAATACTTGACTCTTCTTGCATGGGATAGTTGCGTTAGCGTCGATCAGGCGAGTCATCACGCCACCGAGAGTTTCGATACCGAGAGAAAGTGGAGTTACGTCGAGGAGTACGATGTCGCTCACGCCTTCTTCCTTGTTCAAGATAGCACCTTGGATAGCTGCACCTACTGCTACTACTTCGTCAGGGTTAACGCCCTTTGAAGGTGCCTTACCGAAGAAGTTTTCTACCAATTGTTGGATAGCTGGGATACGTGTAGAACCACCTACGAGGATAACTTCGTCGATTTCGCTCTTGCTTACGCCTGCACCGTCGAGTGCTGCTTGGCATGGTGCCTTACAAGCTTCGATCAAGTGGTGAGCCAATTGTTCGAACTTAGCACGAGTCAAAGTCTTCACCAAGTGCTTGGGCACACCGCCTACAGGCATGATGTATGGTAAATTGATTTCAGTGCTTGCAGAGCTAGAGAGTTCAATCTTAGCCTTTTCAGCAGCTTCCTTGAGGCGTTGCATAGCCATAGGATCTTGTGATAGGTCAGCGCCTTCGTCGTTCTTGAATTCTTGGATCAACCAGTCGATGATCACGTGGTCGAAGTCGTCACCACCGAGGTGAGTATCGCCGTTTGTAGAGAGTACTTCGAATACACCGCCACCGAATTCCAGGATTGAGATATCAAATGTACCACCACCGAGGTCGAACACGGCGATCTTCATATCCTTGTTAGCCTTGTCGATACCGTAAGCCAATGCTGCTGCGGTAGGTTCGTTGACGATACGCTTTACTTCAAGACCTGCGATCATACCAGCTTCTTTTGTAGCTTGGCGTTGTGAGTCTGAGAAGTATGCTGGCACAGTGATTACAGCTTCTGTTACTTCTTGTCCGAGATAATCTTCAGCAGTCTTCTTCATCTTTTGAAGTGTCATCGCTGAGATTTCTTGTGGAGTGTACTGACGGCCGTCGATGTTGACGCAAGGTGTGCCATTGTTGCCACGTACTACGTCGAAGGGCATACGGCTGATTTCCTTTTGCATGCTGTCAAAGTTTTCACCCATGAAGCGCTTGATAGAGTAGATAGTGCGCTTGGGGTTTGTGATAGCTTGGCGCTTAGCGGGATCGCCCACTTTGCGTTCGCCACCTTCTACGAATGCTACGATTGAAGGAGTGGTACGCTTACCTTCTGCGTTGGTGATTACCACAGGTTCGTTACCTTCAAATACAGATACACATGAGTTTGTTGTACCTAAGTCAATACCAATAATTTTTCCCATAATAGTTTTATTTTTTATTTGTTATTAATTCATGTTTCTAGGTGGCTCACTTTCCCCAGCTTTTTCGTTTCCCTGAAATTTTCTTGGGGTGCCCCTACGCTTTATATAGTCGCAATAGGTGTGCCAAACTTATTTTTGATGTGAGAAAAGAAAACCTCTGCCAATTTGGCATAAAAATGGTGACGTGAGTAGTCTGCATGCTGAAATTTTGTCGGTTTTTGGAGGAAAATACAGAAATTCCCGCTTAATTTTATTTTGAGACTTACGCCAATCTGATAGAATCTTTATGCAAGCCAAGTGCCTGTTGGTGATTTTTACGCACTTCTCGAGGCATTAGATGAGCACAAAAAAACACCGAGTTTGGGCTCGATGCGATGTTGGTTGAGGATATATCATTGGATATTATTGTAGGCACAGATAGTCTAAAATTCAATGCCACGGGATTTGAGCACCTCCTTCAGTCTGTTGTTTTCTTCTTTTAGCTGTTTGGCTTGCTGGCGAAGGGCAAGTAGCTCTTGTTCCTCTTGCTGACGAAAACCAGTGCGCGCAGCGTGCATATGTTCCTTAATACCACCCTGTGTGACAAATTCTTCTTGCTTCTTCTCTTGATAGGATACCATCATCTTGTCCACCATACGGCAGAGGGTAATGCCGATATTGGCCATTTCCTCGTCGGTCCATTGATCGAAGTAGGGCTCGTAGTCCTCCACTCGATTGTGCTCGCGGCAATAGGTCATCATTTGCTCAAATCGTGGATGCCCCTGTGTCCATTTTGTGAGGTGGTGGGCTGGTATATAGTCCTCGAAATCCTCCTGCAATTCCTGAATACTTGCTCTGGCTACATTGAGGAGCTTTATCTCCATTTCCATGGAAGTGACACCATCTGCAGACCCCTCTACGATATTCTGTTTGCCCGAGCGAGCAGCCTGCACCATCTGGTCCACCGTGCGGTCACCATAGTTGGGCAGGAATCTGCGGGTAAAGGCATAAGTGAGCTGATAAAGCACCTCTGCCTTTTGATAAAACCACAGATTCTTCCAGTTGGTTTGCTTGCGCAGGAATACTGGCGTAGAAGGATTTTTCATAGTGAAGATTTTTAGAGATGAGAGATGGATTTTTTAGGGGGGGCTAGATTGTCTAGAGGCTCTAGATTTACTAGATGCACTAGAGATATTTCCGCCTGCAAATATACAAAAAAAAACAAACCAGCATATGGCAAAACATAAAGTAAAACTATGGATTTCTGTGCAAAATGTAAAAATCTGCATCAATATACTATAAATTTGCACATATATTTGTCTTTTTTGAAAAACAAGTGTATATTTGCGACCGAAAACAAACTTAACTAACACAAAAAACCTATGAAAAAAATTATTACACTATCCCTGTTGGCGCTTTTCCTTGTTATGACGGTTAGCGCACAAGTGAATTTGGCAAAGCGTTTCAATCCTGTAGCAGGAAATGTTGCAGCAAAGAACAATGCAAAGAGTGCAAAGGCTAAAACGTTGAATCGTACGAAGGCTACACCTTGCGCTGATGGCGAAGGACTTGTTGCTACAACTATTCTTGCAGAGGATTTCTCTAAGTTTACTGCTGGCTCTGAATCGGCACACGACGCTACACGTCTGGACGATGCAGACGGCTTCATCGACGATAAGTATTTCAATACACCAGGTTGGGTGGGCCTCGAGGTCTATCAGGCTGGTGGTATGGCTTATTTAGGCTATAGCACAGAATTCGAAGCCACAGGTTTGCTCAGTACGCCTTTGCTGGACACCAAGGGCGCGGTGACTATCAAGGTGCGTGCACGTAGTTTAGGAGAAGAGGGTGACTATCTCATGTACAATATCCTTGATCCATACACATTCGATGTGTTGGACAGCAACTACAAATATATTGGTGCAGAATGGGCAGACGTGGAATTTGTGACCACTTATGGCGACAAAGAAAGTTATGTCTATATATTCACAAACTCCTACGACGTACTGATAGACGATATCGTGATAGAAAAGGTAGAACTTGGTGTCCCCGTAGTTGGCGAAGAGCAGAATATGACTGGCACTAGCTTTACTGCAAATTGGGAATCAGTAACGGGTGCAGATGCTTACGACGTCTTCGGTTATGCTAAGCACAAAGTAGGCGAAGATGGTCTGTGTGTATTGGCAGATATGGACTTTGCAAATATGGTCAATACTGGTGGTACATGGGAAAAGCCCTTGAAGGACTACGAAAATATGACACGTAGCATCGAAGACATCTGCCCAAGCGACTTCCCTGGCTGGATGCTTTATTGCCCCTGCTATGCTGATGGTATGGCTGCCGTTTCAGGACTCTATGCAAATTATGGTGAATATGGTTATATCATGTCGCCAGAAATGGACCTTTCGGGTAATAATGGTAAGGCTAATTTGTCTTTCACCGTAATGGCTGGCGAGGAATCCAAGGTTATCGTTAGTGTGCTCTCAGTGGTGGATGGTTATTTCGAAGCAGTCTATAAGAACGAAATCACTCCTACAGGCGAGTGGCAGGATGTTGAACTCGAACTCACCGGTTGTGGCAAGCAGTCTTACGTGCAAATCCTTTATACCGGTGCTACTCAGATGTTGCTCGACGATTTGAAGTTGACCCAACAATTGCCTGCTGGCACAGTATATTCTCATCAATTCCTGCAAAAGGTAGTAGAAGGCACTTCGCTCGACGTTGTCATCCCCGAACGCTACCATGGTGATGACGTGACATACGCCGTTCGTGCCGTGAAATATATCTATGAAGAGTATGGTGGCGAAACTTACATGGTAGATGCTATTGAAAGTGACTTCTCTGAATTCCGCACAGTGGCACCTCCTACAGGTATCAATGCGGCTATAACTACTGTAGACAAATCAACTGATAAGGCATTCGACTTGCAAGGTCGTCGTGTCAATGCAGACCAATTGCAACGTGGTTCACTCTATATCCAAGGTGGTAAGGTGCGTGTGAAGTAACCGCTATTAGCTAAATAATAATTGAGCCGCAAGCCAGTCATACACTGCTTGCGGCTCAATTTTGTATAATGATAGGTGACACAAAGATAAGGCACAAATCCCTTATTCTTTTTTCATCCTCATTTCTCTCACCTCTTTCCTGTGCCATCTGATAAACCAGATCAGGGCGATGATGGTGCAGATGCCACCGATGGCATAGGCGATGGGCTGGGGGAGAGACAAACCTTCGGGGGCAATGCAGATATAGGAAGAGCAGACCAAGGTCATAAGTAGAGCGGGCAGGAGGGTGATGTAATAGTTCTTGCCATGGCGCACCAGGTAAACGGTGATAGCCCACAGGGTGAAGACAGAGAGTGTTTGGTTGCACCATGCAAAGTAACGCCAGATGATCTTAAACCCTTCGGCGTCGCTGAGGCTATAAACGAGTACTGCGATGGTGAGCAGGAATAATGGAATACAAATCAGCAAGCGCTTACTAACAGGCTTTTGATCGATGTGTAAGAAGTCTGCTGCAATCAGTCGTGCCGAGCGCAAAGCGGTATCCCCACTCGTGATGGGCGCAGCCACTATGCCGAGTATCGCCAATATACCTCCCAGCGTGCCCAACCACTCATTTGAAATGCGAGTTGCCACTGCTGCTCCCGAAAATGCCTTGCCCGTCTCAGCATCTATGACACCATTTTCGTGGAAAAAGTATGTGGCCGCCGCAGCCCAGATTAGTGCTACTGCACCTTCAGCTACCATTGCGCCGTAAAAGATTGGGCGGCAATGTCTTTCCGAACGCATACAGCGTGCCATAAGGGGGGATTGTGTGGCGTGAAATCCGCTGATAGCTCCGCAGGCAATAGAGATAAACATCATGGGGAAGATAGGATTCGCCTCGTACTTTGTGCCAAATCCATTCCACATCTCGGGTAGGTCGGGACTCTTGATATAGAGCATCACCAATACGCCTACAGCCATAAACAGCAGTGCGAAAGCAAAGAGGGGGTAAACTTTGCCAATGATCTTGTCGACGGGCAACAACGTGGCAAGTACATAGTAAATGAAGATGACGGCAATCCAGAAATAGGCATCCATCCAGTCGGGTGTCATGCCTGCGATCAATTCTGCAGGACCGCTTACGAATACTGCGCCGACCAGAATCATCAGGATCATCGTAAAGATGGTCATCACCTTCTTGGTACGCACTCCCAGGTAGCGCCCGACAATTTCGGGTAAACTCTCGCCACCATTTCTGATAGATAGAGCGCCCGAGAAGAAATCATGCACAGCTCCTGCAAAGATGGTTCCGAACACGATCCAAAGGTAGGACGCTGTACCAAATTGTGCACCCATTATCGCCCCAAAGATAGGACCGAGTCCTGCTATATTCAGGAACTGAATCATAAAGATTTTCCAATTTGGTAAGGGGATATAATCCACCCCATCAGCCTTGGTTAAGGCGGGTGTCTGGCGGTCATCGGGACCAAAAACTCTATTTATATACGAGCCGTAAAGCCAATATCCAAGAATGAGTACTACGAGTGCAATGGTGAAAGTAATCATATATGCAAAATGTCATTAAAAGTTTTCAGCAGGAAGATTCGATAACTGAAAAAACAAATCAAAACACATTTAGAGAAAGTTGTAATTTATGCCGACATGTCTCATTTCTAGATTTGTTTAGAACGCTTCTTAGTGTGGTTATAATGTTGGTGATAGTCATGAAGACTACTGAATAACATGAGTTGATTTATAAAAGGAGGCAAATTAATTCATTTCCCTTGTCTGGCTTCAGGTAAGGGAAATGAATAAGAAGTTCAAAAATAGAATATCTAAATTTTAGGAAGGGATAATAACGATGGATAAACTTATTTATTAGTCCCAACTATTTAATAGCTCTCTTATATTTAACTGATTTAATTCTATGTTTTTGTCAAATTCAGCTTGGATGGAATCTAACCAACATTTATGATAAAACAGTGGAGAACATTCAATAGACCAAAAGTCATGAATGTCATCACATAGCATTTTATCAGGATTGTTTAATAACTTATAAATCATGTGGCGGTAAAGGTATAGCGTATTAAGAATTTGTGGAACTGGTTTGTCAAATTTTATGCCTCCTATTTCAGTGATTTTCCCACCAGCCGTAAAGCGGTCTCTTAATGAATTATCAATTACAGAATACCTACTACACATCCATAAGGCTGCACGCTTATATTTTGCTGTATAATTATTTCTAAATAACTCGGTAAATAGAATAAACATTCTAGCAATCATGTCTTCTTGCATCATCCTTTCGATGTCACTAAAGAATCGTATTACCATAGGGGAAGATTCATCGGATTCTTCTTCACCTATCCACCAGGGCATTTCAAATTTCTGCTTCTTTGATCCATTTTGCCTTGACTGTTTATAATATTGTCTAACGCGTTGAATTTTATCCTTCTCATCAAGTAACCTAAACGTGTCATAATCAATTCTCATCTTGTCAAAGATATTCGCCATTTGATTATCATCAAGTGACATATCAATTAAATATCTTGGCGAGTGAGTAACCGCAATATTACTCAAGCACTTCTCATAAGGTCTACATCTAAATTCTGCTGGAGTTCCACCGAGTTTCCCAAAAAGCATATAGATTTTAGAAATATCTGGTATTCGTGTACTTTCTATTATGCTACTTCCTGTCGAATTCCAAGAGTTGGATTTTGTCGACTTGACCTCTACTCCATAATAGAGACCAGCTTGAATATCTGGGAATTTAGCACCTGATACTAGTATTATATCTTCTGGGCGAAATGGGGTTGAGGGGGCAATTTCTTTTAAGGCTTTTTCTGCGAGTAACTCAAGCTCTTTGCCTTCACATTTTTTGTATAAGTCAATATGCTGTTTTGCCTTATTATTTAAATAATTTTCTGCAGAATTCATAAATTCTGCAAACGCTAAATCAGCTTGCCTGATATCACGTTGATATATTTGAATTATATTATCTGTATTATTCATCCTCTCCAAAATATAAAGGCCATAATTCTTCTAAACGTTTTGCTATATTATATGCTAGTACAGGGGGAACAGCGTTTCCTATAACTTTGTATGCTCCTGATTGGTTTACTTCAAAACGACGTGTATACCCTTTGAACTTGATGAAAGGATAGTCCGGGGGAAAAGTTTGAATTAATGCACACTCTCTTGGAGTAAGTCTGCGCTCTTGCTTGCCTGCTTCTAATTCTTCAATATTTTTGCCGCCATGTTCGGCAGAAAGTCTACGGAATTCTATATTCCCATGATGCTCTGAACGAATTGTTGGGCCAAGACCATCATAGTTGATTTCTGATTGACCTTGACAGTGCTTGCCCATGTACTTAGCTTTTGAGTAAAAACAATGAGTCAAATCATAACTCTCATTTGGCTCTTTTAAATCAGCAAGAACATCGCGACAAGTTACTGGTGAAAGTAGTAAATCATTACTCACATTAAAATCATGCGTAGGGTTTGGATAAGGATTGTATTTGTCGGGAATTGTATCGCTTTCAAGTGCTGCTCTTATCTCAGAATTTAATGCATTTTTTTTGATACCTATGAATATGACACGCTCGCGTGTCTCAGGCACTCCATAATTTCCAGCATGCAAGACCTTAGGTGGTAGTACTATATAACCATCTCCATCTGCGTTTGCAAAGTCTTTTTGAATTATATTTCTTACATCTCCTAAACTAACAAGACCTTTGACATTCTCTGCAATAAAAACCTTTGGTTTTGTTATCTCAATGACTTGTTTCATCCAATAGTATAGTTTTCCACGAGTTTCCTCAGAGGGTATGTCATCCTCATATTTCTTACCATCGTGTCCTTTATCTGAATCAAACCCTTTACGCTTACCAGCAACACTAAAATCTTGACAGGGGAAACCTCCCGTTACTACGTCAACTGATTCGGGAAAAATATTAGCTCCTTCTTTGTGTGCCTTTACTAAATCAACAATACTTTCTGTGTGATATATCGTACAATCTTTGTCAAACCGTCTCATATAATTTGACCAGGTCTGTATTGCTTCAGGTAAAATATCGTTTGCAAAAATAGTATTAAACCTATTTTTCTTGAGTAATACCCAGTTCTCATTTACGCTTTCTTCAATCCATCCCTTTTCCTGTGGTACAGATTTCTTGTGGCAAATAAAACCACCTTCAAAGCCAATATCCATTCCCCCACATCCTGAGAATAATGAAAGAACGCTTAACTGCCTTTTATCAGTATTCTTACCATAGTTGAATAGTGGTAAGGTTATTGGTTCGTAAAGAAAATCGGAATAATCATTATAGATAGTGTGCTGTTTTGACATGCCGGGCTGTATATGTATTATTTTCTAGGCAAATTTACAAATAATATTGCTATCACAAACTCCTTTTGTGAAAAAGGTAAAAAAACTCTCAATAGGCTTAACTGACACCCTGATTCTTTCCTTTTATTTCATAGTGCCTTACTAAAGGTTTGTGTGGGTGTTGAATTTGTGGATACATGATGTTTGATGATTTAAATATGAACCCCTTTTAGAGACTATTTGTTCTTTATATACATAAAAAACTCCATTGTTATGTATAGGTGATTCAATCCTCCACCACCTCTACCTGCATGGTAATGTCGGTCTTGGGGCGGTCGTCGCGGTGAGTGTCTGTAGCTTGGATCTGTTCGACGATGTCGAGGCCTTCTTCGACTTCGCCAAAGACGGTGTAGCCGCCGTCAAGGAAGGGTGTGCCGCCCAGGGTGGTGTAGGCTTCCACTTGCTCTGGGGTGAAGCAGGGACGTCCCATCTCTTTGCTCTTTTGCATGGCCTCTTTGCCCAACTTTTCCTGCAGTTCCATCAGACCAGCGCGGTCGCGGTTGCGGCGTAGAGTCATGATTTCTTCGCGGTGCTCGGCAGCGAGTGCACCGAAGATGCTTTGCTCCTGTTGCATCTCCATTTGGCGCTCCATCTGCTTCAGTTCGGCAGATTTGTAGGTCTTGCCCCATACGATATAGAATTGGCTACCGCTACTTTCCTTCGTAGGATTTACTTCGTCGCCAAGGCGTGCTGCACTCAGAGCGCCGCGTTTGTGAAACAATTCCTTAGCATTGATTTCTGCAGGAATGGTATAGCCTGGACCACCTGTGCCGAGGCTCTTGCCGGCAGGAGCGCCCTTGCTGTCGGGGTCACCGCCTTGTATCATGAAATCCTTGATCACGCGGTGAAACAATGTGCCGTCAAAGAAACCTTCGCCGGCCAGTTTCAAGAAGTTGTCGCGATGTAGTGGTGTCTCGTCGTACAGGCGCACCAGGATGTCGCCCATTGTCGTTTTGATCTTTATTTTTGCCATAATTATTAAATAATGCTATGATGTAATGCAAATATACGAATAAGCGAGCGAGAATTATGAAGTTTACTTCAATAATTTTCACAGCGAGAGAGAGTATATTGGAGATTTATCTCAAATATAGTAAGAACTCGCGAGAAAAAGGCAGGAAATTGGGAAATAATGCAATTCGTTGGTAGATTGTTTAATACGCAACGGGCTTCCGTGGTTGTAATGCGGTCCTGAAAGACCGTATATAGATGAGTTAAGATGTAGATTTGCTACTAATCCGTTGCCTTTTTTGAGGGCAAAAATCGGTCAGAAAAATGGTTCTTAATCTCCATCGGCATCCCAATAACCGCCTCAAAGAACGCGTATTTTCCAATCTTTGCTATGACAAAGGTAAGCATTTTTTCTTGAGGTGAGAAAAAATATAGGCTCAGATATTGGGGCATAGTACTTTATTCTATATTCCGCTATATTATTCATGCCTTTCATTTGCTCTTTATACTTTAATTTTGCAACCAAAGTAAAGAGTTATGAATCAAGTAAATGTAAAGGTGGCGTTCTACCTCAAAAAGAGCGAAGCGGATGCCAAAGGCAATTGCCCTGTGATGGCGAGATTGACCGTCGGAAAATACTCCGAAGCGGCATTCAGTTTGAAGATGTCGGTGCCTCATACGATGTGGCACTCAGGTCGTGCTACAGGTAAGAGTGTAGCTGCCCGAGAGATCAATCGTCAGTTGGATGAGATTCGTGCCACGGCACTCTCCATCTTTCAGGAGCAGATAGCCATACACGATATTGTAACGGCAAAAGATGTGAAATGCCTTCTATTGGGTATGGCATCAGGTCAAGAGACCTTGATGAGTTATTTTCGTGCCTTCATCAAGAATTTTGAAAAGCGTGTGGGCGTAAATCGTGTTGCAGGAACTCTGCGTGCCTACAAGTACGCATACCAACATATCGAAAAGTTCTTGAATGAGAAGTACAAGTTAACAGATATTCCCTTTACGGCATTGGATCGCTCGTTTATCGACAAGTACGACCTCCACTTGCGTACCGAGTGCCATTTGGCATTGGGTACCATCAAGCAATTGACAACGAACTTCAAGACTATTATCGGTGAAGCTATTGCCGATGGCATTCTTACTACCAATCCATTCTGGGGCTATGAGGCGGAGCGTCCGAAGAGAGAGCAGAAATATCTGACCACAGAGGAACTGCAACTGATGATGACCACTCCACTTCATAATGCCAAGTTGTACCACATACGAGACCTCTTCTTATTCTCTTGCTATACAGGTATCCCTTACGGTGATATGTGTATGCTGACCAAGGAGGATTTAGCAACAGATGAAGATGGCACGCTATGGATAAAGACCTCTCGTAAGAAGACCAAGATAGATTATGAGGTGCCTTTGCTGGATATTCCTATCTACATAATAGACAAGTATCGCGATGTGGATTCTGACGGCAAACTTCTTCCGATGTATAGCAATTCGGAAATGAATCGTCAGTTGAAGGTGATTGCCAAGATGTGCGGTATAGAGCGTAGAATCGTCTTTCATGCAGGAAGGCACACATACGCTACGGAGATTACCCTCTCACACGGCGTGCCTTTGGAAACGGTCAGTAAGATGTTGGGACATGCTGAGATTACTACTACCCAGATTTATGCAAAAGTCACCGATGATAAGATTGATGCCGACACAAAAGTGCTTGATAGTAAAATCAGTGAACGTTTTTCAGTAGCCATTTAATAACCATAAAATGACTGCTTATGAGAAATAATAGAGATAACCAAGATACAAAGCGCAGAAGTACCTTTGCCATATTGTTTTACATTAACCGCACGAAAATACGCAAGGATGGCACATGCCAACTCTTGTGCAAGGTAAGTATAGATGCCGAATGGGAACAAATCGGCACTAAGGCTTCCGTAAACCCTGACATCTGGAATCCAGAAACGGGGCGTGCCGATGGTCGCAGTGAAAATGCCGTAACGGTAAACCGAGCCATCGACGAACTCACCAGAGAGATTACCAACCACTATAACCATATAAAGAAGAGCTTAGGCTTTGTTACCGCTGAACTTGTAAAGAATGCCGTTAAAGGTATCGGGCAAAAGCCTGTAACATTGCTCGCCCTTTTTCGTGAACACAATGAGGAGTTCAAGAAACGCATTGGAGTGGATAGAATCAAAGAGACATACGACAGCTATCAGCGTTCCTATAAGCATCTTGCAGCCTTTATTCAGGAAAAGAAAGGTGTTGAAGATATAACTTTGCGTAGCCTTGACAAGGTATTCTACGACGACTTTGAAATTTTCTTGCAGACGGACTGTAAAATGAAGCCCAAGACTGTTCATGAGCATCTGTATAGACTGAAGAAAATGACAATGCGAGCCGTCAGCCAAGGTACACTAAGGCGTGATCCATATTGCAGACTGCATCCTGAACTACCTAAGCGAAAGAGTCGTCATCTGAAGTTGGAAGACCTTAAAACATTGATGTCAACGCAGATTGACAAGCCTAACCTGCAACGGGTACGTGACTGGTTCATCTTCTCGACCTTTACAGGATTAGCTTATGCAGACTTGAAGCGACTATCCGTAAATGACATTACTCAAGCCGAGGATGGTAGCTGGTGGATACACATCAAGCGACAGAAGACCGACACTCCATCAGTTATAAAACTACTTGATGTCCCATTGCGTATCATTGAAAAGTACAAGCACGAGCGACAGGGAGATAAGGTTTTCAACCTATATACCCGTGAGTACCTAATCAGATTGACAAGGGAATTAGGTGAAGAGTATGGCTTCTCCCTTACCTTCCACAAAGCCCGTCATAATTTCGGTACCCATATGACTCTCTCGCTTGGAGTACCACTTGAAACGGTAAGCAAGATGATGGGACATACGAACATTACGACCACTCAAATTTACGCACAAGTAACAGATAAAAAGGTTGATGAGGACATGAAGCGACTTAAGGAGGTAACGGCAGGACAGAAGATTAATATCTATGAGGAGGATTTGAGCAACCTACCCAAGCGTAGAAGAAAAGCAGCCTCCGTATGAATGTGAGAAACGACCCCGATTTTGCGAGGTCGTTTCTCTATTTAGGCAGATTGAGTTATACCCATCGTTGTTCTTCGACACACCGTTTGTGGGAGTCTTCAAGAATTTTTCTGATTTCAGACTCTTTATACAGAGCCTTACCCTGTACGATATAGTAAGGAATCATTCTCGCCGAGCGATACTCCTGCAATGTCCTTCGACTCACTTTCAATACTTTTGCAAGCTCTTCGTCTGTCATGAAGTAATCGCTCTTAAACATCGGTTGTGGTCTTGAACCGTTCTTGTCGAGCAGTTCATTCATCTTCTTCAATCGTTGAAGGATTTCCGCTATCTGCGGATCTTTCTTATCAAGGAAATACATAATTACAATTGGGGTTTTAGTGGATAATAATTTGATTGCATCAGTTTCTCTACATCTTCAGGCTTGTAGAAAATCTTGTGTTTGATTCGGCTGAAAGGTATAAGCCCCTTATCTCGATACACCTGAAGGGTGCGTTTCGAGATACGCATAATGTCGCATACCTGCTGGTTGTCCAGCCACTTTTTCAGAGCCAGGTCCTCATGAGGACAACAAAATTTGCTCACTTTCTCTTCGAGTGCCAACAGATGATTACAAATCTCGTCAAAGGCTCTCTTTTCAATAAGTACCATTTCCATTTTTTGTCATTTTTTTAAGTTATACATTGATTAGTTTCTCATACTTGCCGGAAGCGGCAAGCCCTTCTGCTCGAAGAAGTCCTTGACCTCGGAAGCCTTGTAGTATGTGCGTCCGTCAATCATATAGTAGCGGATAAGTTTCTTTTGGCGGTAGCGTGCAAGGGTACGGTGAGTCACGCCAAGCAGTTTGCTCAGGTCGTAGTTATCCAGCAATGTGTCGCCATCGAGACACTCCTTCATCTTGTTCTGTCGCTCCAGCATCTTCTCTATCTTATCGAAGCGTTCCATCAGTTGGATGAACATCTTGTGGGCGGTTTCACTATTTATCTGTAACATTGTATAATCTGTTTAAGTGTAAATAATCGGGTTACTACACCGTGTTGCGCAACAGGTTATACTTATTAAATGGCATCCTGCGTGCCAATGACATGGAATGACACAAAAAGACACCGATACATCATTGTGTATCAGTGAAATAAAAATTTTTAGCGTAAAACTTGGGAATTTTTAGAGTATTGCAAAATGCAACACTTTTTCGCAACCTGCTATTGCAAAATGCAAGAGTTGCGATAGATGATGCGTGTTATCCCGTTGGAGAATGAGGTGGTTTTATGAATGTTCCAACGACTTGGGGTAAGGTCATCGAATACGGGAGTTCCCTTACCTGCAATGGTTGGCAGGATATAGACAACCATCTCGTCAATAAGGTTGTAACGGGATAATCCTCGCAGAAGCTCTATGCTATCCTTGTCGGATATTTCAGCGATGTATGTATCGGATTGGTTCTTGTCGGAGTGTTTCTCTGCAAGCAGGTCCAGTAGAGGATAGTGTGGCATCAGGCGATATACGCTCTGCTCGTGCCAATATGGAAAGCCTTTGGCATCATTCATTACCCACTGCATTAAGATCTCGTCTGCTTTCGGAAGAAAGCCGTCCATTGTCATCGCTGCTATGATCTGAATCTTTGCCATATCGTTACCTCCGTTCAAAAAAAAGCGTGGTCATCACGCATCTAAACAGAGGCTCTGGCAAGCCCAAAGTGATACACGCGATGCCACGCTATGCATACGCATAGCATAAGCATTACGCAATTCATCACTTTAACTTCCACTGCCAGATTTCTGTTTAGGATTCTTGCGAACTTATGTTATGTAAACGGACAGAATCAACTAATGTTCTGTCACGATATTTCAATTTTACGGCTCAAAGATACAACTTTTTGCCGATACGCGGTTCATATTGCCCCCACAATCATCATTTTATGCCGTACTTTTTCATCTTACGGTATAGTGTAGATGAGTCAACATTGAGCATTTGAGCCGCTTTTGTCTTAACACCACCACACGACTGCAAGGCTCTGATGATGCTCTGTTTCTCCAGTTCCTCGTCCTTTAACGGAAGCAGTGGAGCCTCCAAAGCATCTGTTTGTATTGCAGGAGTAATGTTCAAATCCGCATAGTCAATGAGCGTATCTTTGGCCATCAATACCGCCCGTCTAATCTTGTTCTGCAACTCCCTGATGTTACCTGACCAGGAGTGTGAGAGCAACAACCGTTCCGCTTCAGCTGTGAAGCCCGTTCTTTTCCTATGAAGCTCCGCAGAATATTTCTCGCGGAAGAAGTTGGCAAGCGGGAGTATATCTTCGGGGCACTCACATAGTGACGGTTGGTGTATCTCAAACTCACCTAAACGGTGATACAGGTCCTCACGGAAACGACCGTCTGAAATAGCCTTCTCCATATTCTCGTTGGTGGCGGCAACGATACGCACATCCGCCACACGTTCCCTGCTTGAGCCGACAGGCATGAATGTTCCCTCCTGCAATACACGAAGCAATGAGGATTGCATATCAAATGGCAAAGTGCCTATCTCATCAAGGAATAGCGTACCACCTTTGGCGGCATCGAAGTAACCTCCCTTATCAGTGTCTGCACCCGTAAATGCTCCTTTCGTATGTCCGAAGAACATCGAGGCGGCAAGTTCGCGAGGTATCGCTCCGCAGTTCACCGCCACGAAGGGCATATCCTTGCGTGTGCTGTGGAAGTGTATGCTTCGGGCGATGGACTCCTTACCCGTACCATTGGCTCCGAGTATCAATACCGTTATGTCCGATGTGGCAACGATTTCGGCAAGATGCTCTGCCTCCCTTGCCTTTGGACTTATACGCTTGAATAGTTCCTTCTCCTTGCTGTGCATCGTTGCTATGGGCTTCAGCAGTTCCTTGACCATCTCCACCAGTTGCTCGTGATATACAGGCTTGGAGAGATAATCTTTTGCACCCATCTTGATAGCCTTGACAGCATCGGTAATGGAGGCATACTCGGTCATTATCACAAATGGGATATCCATCTTCTCCTTGCCAATCCATTCAAGGAGGTGTATGCCGTCGCCTTGTGGCAGACGCACATCGGAGAGTATCAGGTCGAACCGTTCCTTGCGTAGTAACTTATGGGCAAAGGGCTCATTCATAGCCGTAGTCACTGAATATCCTTCACGCTCCAGCCAGTCTTTCTGTATATGAGAGAGGGCTATATTATCCTCTACTATCAGTATTCGTTTCTTCATCGGCTATTCTCTCTATCTCTTTACGGGCATCCTCCATTAGACGCTCTATGTGGGTTATAATCTGTCCTGTATGTACCAATAATGCATGAATATCATTATCCCGTTCCTTCAATGCCTTGCGGTATGCAAGGAGTGTGTTCTCCATTGAGAGCATCTCCCACATCGGCATCATACGATGTACGACATTACGCATGGACTCCACCTTCTCTGTTGTCATCGCAATCTTCAAATCCGTCATATCCTTCTCACAGCTCTCAAGCAGTAATCTCAATACCTTCCTTTTGTCTGTAACCTCAGCAAGCAGTCCGGAGAAATCAGCACTTTCGTTCTGTTCCCTCTCCATGACTACGGAGGCAAGGTGTTGTAGCAGGTCTACCATGGAGAACGGCTTGAAGATACAGCCGTCAAAGCCAGCATCCAGCAGAGCCTGTCTGTCGCCATCCTCTCTGGCGGTCATCGCCACCACCGGTACGGTTCGGGAATTGCCTATGCGTGATTTACGCAACAATTCCAAGACTCTGTAACCGTTGGTGTCTGGCATCTGAATGTCGGTCAGCACAAGGTCGTAGTCCTTATTTCTTATCTCCTCAAAGAGTTCTTTGGCATTGATGCAGGTCTTGCACGAGACCCCGTTACGCTCCAGCATCTCCTTGATTACTTCCAACTGCAAGGTATCATCGTCAATGGCGATTACGCTGCCAGGCAGGTGATGCGAGATATCATCCATTACCGTTTCCTCTTCCACACTCTCATCGGTTACAGGCAGAGGCAATTTAACAGTGAAGATCGTTCCTGCACCTTGCTTGCTCTCCACCTCAATCGTTCCACCAAGCAGAGTGACAAGACCTTTGGTGATAGGCAGACCAAGACCGTAGCCATCGGCATTATTCTCATTTGTAGCACGCTCGAATGGTACATATATGCGTTTCATCATATCTTCGGAGATGCCGACTCCCGTATCGCTTACCTTCATTGTCAGCCAGCCATTCTCATACGAAGCCTTGAAACATACATTTCCCTCGGATGTGAATTTGACGGCATTGGTAATGAGATTGTTGATTATACGCCCCATTTTGTCCTTATCGCCCTTTACTGTAACATTTGTATTGGTGTAGCGATGTTTGAATTGCAGACCTTTCTCCTTTATCATGTGTGATACACTATCGGCAATTCTCTCCAACGACTCGGACAGGTGGAACGGGACGGGATTCGGCGTCTCTTTGGCTTCATCCAGACGATAGACATCAAGGAGGTTATTTACAAGGTGCAGGACATGCTTGCATAGAATGGTAATGTTCCTGAGCTTGTGGTTGCGTCTCTTCTTGTCCCTCATATCCATAGCCAGCTCTGCGTTACCGCTGATACCGTTGAGCGGGCCACGAATATCGTGCGATATGGTCATGATGATCTTGTTACGCATTTCAAGCAACTCGGCATTCTTGCGGTTGCTTGCCTCCAATTTGCGGCGACCACGCTCTTTACGACCATAGTCACGCATAATGACGATGTATGATAGCAGCAGAGCAAGGAAGAGGAAGGCTGTTATACCTCCCAGCCATACTTTTGTCCGTTCACGGGTCTCGATGATCTGTTGCTCACGCTCTTGCAGGTCTGTCGTGATACGCTCATCCATTGCTGCGATGAGACTCTTCAGGCGTTGGTTGATGTTGAGATTACGCTGTGCCAGACTATCTGCCGTTTCGGATAGTTGCCTGCTCTGCTCGGACTGTTTCCTGATGACATCACGATTGAGGGTGTAGAGTTTCGTGGAAGTTGTGGATTGAGGCGGAGTCTTCTCCTTTTTCTTGAAGAGTCCCAAGAAACCACCTTTCTTCTTCGGGGGCTCCTGCGTACTCTCATAAGCGATGACGGGGACACGCTCGGCAAGTTCTTCGCCAAGTTCAACCTGTTTTTCAAAGAGTTGGGAGATATTGAATAGTTGGATTTCCTTCTCTGCCATCAGATGCCGCAGACTATCTATTCGTTCTCCCGAATAGTAGTTCTTGAACTCGCAGAGAATGCTGTCGACCTCCATGCGTTTGGCACGGTAGAGTGCGGTGTCTGCCTCCTCCCATTCGAGGATCGTCTCACCGAACATCGTGAGGTCGAGCATATGCACGTATGCTTCATGTACATTTTGTCGGAGTCGGTGAATCTCTTTCACTTCACGCTCCAATCTGTTCATCTGTCGCCACTCGTGCAGGTACGTATATACGATACCACCAATTAGGGCGACAATAATAGTATAGCCTAAGGCTAACTTTCTTTGAATCTTCATTGCGTCCTATATTTAAGGCTCGGGTTAGTCCGAACAGTTTATCATATATGCCTTGAAGCACAAAATTACTAATAAAGCAAAAAATTAAGGCGACTTTATCATTTTTTAATAGCTATTCAAGGCTTTGATGTAATATAAAACGCTAAAAATGTTGGCTATATTGTTATAAAAGTGGGCAATAACATAAAAAAAGCCATCATATTTGTGTGAATATGATAGCTACTATTGATTATACCATTATCGGATTGACCTTCATTGTCGTGAGGTTAAGATAGAGTCCGTGATGCTCTATCATACCATGTCGGAACATCTTCCAGAGGATATTGCAGCCAAGCTGTGCCAATGTGGAGTTGATGAACAAGTCCTGCTTCTCCAA
>JAGKTZ010000112.1 GCA_021153165.1 Prevotellaceae bacterium | reverse complement strand
AGCTTTTGTGGATGTAGGACATGAGAAAGAAGCTTTTCTGCACTACCTTGATTTAGGAACAGAGTTTCTCACGCAGCAGAAGTACATTACCAAATTAGTTTCCGATCGTCGTAGGATACCCGAAATACACAAGATTGAGCATCAGCCTGCTTGTGGCAAAGAGGGACAGATTGCTGACTATCTGAAAGTAGGGGACACCATTTTGGTTCAAGTTACCAAGGAACCCATCAACTCCAAGGGGCCAAGACTCTCTGCCGAAATATCCATCACAGGGCGCAATTTCGTGCTTATTCCTTTTATAGATAAGGTGATGGTAAGCAGCAAAATCAGCCGACAAGCTGAGAAAGGACGACTCAAGCAACTCGTACAATCCATCAAACCAAAAGGATTTGGAGTGATTGTGCGCACTGTGGCAGAGGACAAACGCGTTGCAGAACTTGACAACGAATTGCGAGTACTAATCCAACGTTGGGAAGACTGCGTTGCTACATTGCAAAAGAAGGAACCTGTTGCACTAATCAGCGAAGAGCTTGGGCGAACCATTGGTATCATACGTGATATACTCTCACCTAATTTTGAGAGCATTCACGTCAATGACAAGGAGGTTTATCAAGAGATAAAACAATACCTTGACCTCATTGCTCCAGAAGCCTCGAAGATAGTCAAACTTTATAGCGGTGAACAGCCGATTTTTGATAAGTTTGATATCACGCGACAAATGAAAACTGGACTTGGACGCACTGTTGGATTCAAAAAAGGTGGATACCTCGTGATGGATCGTACCGAAGCACTCTTTTCCATTGATGTGAATAGTGGTAGCAAAAAACTATTCGAAGATCAAGAGCAGAATGCATTTCACTTTAATATGCTCGCAGCAGATGAAATTGTACATCAACTCCGATTGCGAGACATAGGTGGAATCATTGTGATTGATTTCATTGATATGGACGATAAAGACAATCAGCAAGCGCTCTACGAGCGTATGCGTACGCTGATGGAAAATGATAGAGCAAAACACAACGTGTTACCGCTCTCTAAATTTGGATTGATGCAAATCACTAGACAACGCGTGCGCCCTGCGGTGGAAGTGAATGTCACAGAAGTTTGCCCTACTTGTATGGGAAAAGGTAAGATTCAATCTTCTGTTTTATTTACTGAACAAGTCGAAGAGCAAATCCAAAATATGAAGGCTTCGTATGGCAGAGGAATCAGACTGCATCTACACCCTTATGTATATGCATACGTAGAAAAGGGGGGATGGAAAAGCCTCAAAACAAAATGGAGATTCAAATACGGAGTCCATACCATTGAAAATCAAAATTTGGGAATGCTGGAAACAAAGTTCTACGATAAAAAAGGAAATCTCTTGGAACTAACTAACAGCAATGAAGAAACTTCGAAAGCAGAAAAGTAAAAGAAAAAATCACCTAAATTTTAGGTGATTTTTTCTTTTTTCTCCTCTTCTCTTGCTCGTCTGCGAAAAAATGTGTACCTTTGCAGGCTAATATGCGAAACTACGGTTTTTAAACTATCAAACATTCAATATGAAACGAATTTTTCTATTTGTACTCTGCAGTTTCTTCGCTCTTGCGTTGGCTGCCAAAACAGTTACTCCAGCAGCTTCATTGCCTGCGTATTATGCAAACATTAATGGCAAAGCGGGCAAATCCCTCTTTGATGCGGTGCAAACTGTCACCAAGTTTGGTTATTCCTCATTGGGATATGATGGTTTGTGGGGCGCATATCCATATACCGATGTGCACGAGAATGGCTATGTTTGGGATATGTATAGTGATTGTACTTGGAAAAGTATCAACTCCAATCGCTGCGGTAATTATAGTAATGAGTGTGATTGCTATAATCGCGAGCACTCAATTCCTAAATCATGGTATGGAGATACGAAGAGTGGTCCAGGGTGCGATATCTTCCATTTGGTTCCTACTGATGGTAAAGTAAATGGTATTCGTAGTAACTATCCTTTTGGTGAGGTGTCAAGCGCAGACTATAACAAGCATGGTAATAAAAAGGGCTCTGCTAAGAGTATCACTATCATAGGTGGTAACACTATCGCGGGCAACACTGGCTCGACGATCTCTTGTTCTGGTACAGTGTTTGAACCACGTGATGAATACAAAGGTGACTTTGCGCGTGGATATATGGGTGCATTGCTTCGTTGGGCTGGCGAAAAGGCGTTCACAGACGGCGAAGGTTCTAAAACATTTACTACCAATTTTTCTACTGGTTCGTTTGGCTTGACCAAATACGGTGTAGCACTCCTCATGAAATGGCACCGCCAAGACCCTGTTTCTAAGAAAGAGATAGATCGTAACAATGGCATTCAACAGACACAAGGTAACCGTAACCCATTTATCGACTATCCTTACCTTGCGGAGTATATTTGGGGTGAGAAGGCTGGAGAAACACTCTATCTTGATGATATAATGACTGCCTACGATGCTGATTTCGTATTGGGCGAGAGTGATGGTAGCCGCGAAGATGTGGTACATACCCCTGTATTGAGCGTAAGCAATACCACAGTGAACTTCCCAAGTGTGTTGGTGGACGAGGAGTCTTCCGTTAGTATCAAAGTAACGGGTGTGTATCTT
>JAGKTZ010000111.1 GCA_021153165.1 Prevotellaceae bacterium | reverse complement strand
ATCACCTGCTCTACCCCATTGGTTACCAGACCTTTTTGTCCGAGCGAACCGTCATCGGTCATAATGATCAGTTCATCAGAAACAGCAGCTAATTGTTCTCGAAGAATGATGAGTTCAGCCGTACGCGCAGCTAAAATAGTTATAACACGATTGCCCGCTTGCTTGAGTGCTTGAGCAATAGGTAGCATAGGAGCAGCTCCGACGCCTCCACAAGCGCAAACGACTGTACCGAAGTTCTTGATTTCTGTTGCCTTGCCCAGAGGACCTACTACATCTGCCAATTTATCCCCCACATTCATAGCACATAATTTGCTAGAAGATAGTCCAATACGTTGTACTACCAAGGTGATTGTTCCCTCTTCGGGGTTTGCATCAGCAATGGTAAGTGGCATACGTTCGCCATGCGCATCTGTTCGTACTATTACAAAGTGACCTGCACGACGACTCTTCGCGATCAAAGGTGCTTTGATAACAAACTCTGCTACATTCTCAGAAAAGAATTGTTTGGATACAATCGTATTCATACGCTGAGAAAATATATCCTCATTGAGGATTAGAAATATTTGGTTTCTGTACCAGTAATACTAGTTAATAAGTTGTTAGCTAATCGGCTAGCGCCAAAGCGGAAAGACTCGTTGTTGAGCCACTCTTGGCCAAGAATCTCTTTCACAAGCGTATAGTGCTGAACAGCTTCCTCGGTTGTACTTACACCACCTGCAGGCTTGTAGCAAACCTTCTTACCTGTTTTTGCGTGCCAATCTTTGATAGCAGTACACATGATATATGTAGCTTCTGGAGTAGCGTTAACAGCAATTTTTCCAGTAGAAGTTTTGATAAAATCAGCTCCTGCAGCCATTGCGAGGATAGATGCCTTGTAGATGTTTTCAGCGGTTTTGAGTGCACCTGTTTCAAGAATAACTTTGAGATGTGCATCCTTGATGGCTGCTTTGATTTCAGAAATCTCATCGCATACCTCTTGGTAGTTGCCCTCAAGGAATTTTCCGATTGAAATAACGATATCTATCTCAGTTGCACCAGCAGCCACAGCCATTGCTGCCTCTGCGATTTTTACCTCAATAAATGTTTGTGAAGCAGGAAAACCAGCGGCCACTGCAGCTATACCAATAGGCTCTGTGAGGGTGTCTGCTGCTGTTTGTACCAATGCAGGATACACACACATTGCTGCCACGTTTGGCACGCCAGGAAAGTGGTCTTCAAACTCATTGACGCGTTGTGCCATGGTTTCTACCTTTTCGGTAGTATCCTCACCATTGAGTGTGGTCAAGTCGATTGAGTGGAGACATTGTTTCCATACTTCAACGGTGTTATTTTCATCAAAATGTTTCGCTAAGATATCTTCTACCGCAGCTTTTACGCTTTCATCTGTAAGCGTACAAGGATACGCTGCAAAAAGAGCTTCTAATTGGTTCATAATAATTTAGTATTTAATTGTTTATATTATGAGTTGATTCTTCCTATGATGGTTTCATTACCGCGAACGTGTTCGCCCATTGCAACAAAGATTTCGGTGTCAAGTGGCAAATACATATCTACGCGCGAACCAAATTTGATAAATCCAAGATGCTCGTTACGATGTGCTTGTTTACCTGCTTTTGCATAAGTCACAATACGACGTGCCATAGCTCCTGCAATTTGACGCACAGCCACTTGAACTTTGTTAGGTGTCTCAATTACGACTAAAGAACGTTCGTTCTCTGTACTTGATTTAGGCAACCATGCCCCTTGATGACGTCCTTTTTGGTGCTGAGAAACCAATACATCACCTTCAATAGGATACCAATTGGCATGCACATTGAATGGTGACATGAAAATGCTCACTTGTAGGCGTTTTTCGTGGAAATACTCATTCTCCTCAGTCGGTTCGATAACTACCACACGTCCATCAGCAGGCGCGATAAGGAAATTAGGATCATCGACCTCTAATACGCGCACAGGATTGCGGAAAAAATAGGTAACAAATACTAATAAAGCTGCTGAAAGCAACAATGTGATTGCGAATATCCAATTGGATGCCACAAAGAGGTAGATAGGTACATTGATTGCAAAAATCAAAAATGTAAGCCCTACGATAATGTTTCTTCCTTCGCGGTGAATACGAAGATTACGTTTTTTCTTTCCCATGATTATAATTGGTTATAAGGTATTTGACATAACATATCTATTGCTTGATCAAGACCGAGTTGCATTTTCTTGTCAAACATCATCTTAAACATAATAGGCATATCCGTTTTGATTGTGATACGGATACGTGTATCTAATTCCGCCACTTGCTTCAATTGAATCCAAACATTGAATGGAATAGGCAGGTCTTCAGCTCCAAATTTGATGGTTTTGTATTCTTCCTTTTCCACTATAGCAATGGCTATTTTTTGCCCCAACCCTTCCACTTTCATGCGGATTCGATCGGGACTAACCTCCATATCCTTGATTTTATCTTGAGGGATAACATCACGGAAGCGATTGATATTCTCCAGGTTGCTCAGTACAGCAAAAACTGTACTATCATTAGCAGGTATTTGACCTATTTTACTTTCGTATTTGATTTCTGCCATAACTTATTTGCTCCATTTAGAAGGGTTGTGTTGCCATTGA
>JAGKTZ010000076.1 GCA_021153165.1 Prevotellaceae bacterium | reverse complement strand
ATGTAACACCATCCGCAAAATTTGTATATGTTGTCACCCGAACCGTTCCATCCGAATTCGTCTTTGATTCTTTCGCTTTTACAATACTATTATCGCTTCCTGTAATATACACCTTTGACAAATCAAAACGACTTCCGATATTTGTTGAAAGCCCTTATCTTTGCCATCAGTTAAACGTAGTTATTCACCCCTTTTAAGTTGAAAAGTTATGAAACGTGTATTACTCTCTTTATTATTAGTCCTGACAGGCAGCCTCGCGGCAAATGCTTTAAGTTACAATGATGCACGCGAAAGGGCATGGTTTCTCACCGACAAGATGGCTTACGAACTCAATCTCAACCCCGAGCAATATGACGTGGTCTATCAAGTCAACCTGGAATATTTCCTGCAAGTTAATTCACCCTCAGACTGCACTGGTCGCTATTGGCGCTATCGCAATACTGACCTCAGATACATCCTCTTTGATTGGCAATACGACCTCTATACCACTCTCGAATACTTCTATCGTCCTATCAGATGGATCACCAGTGGATGGCGTTACCCTATATTCGATAGATATCGCATGGGTTACTACTACTACAGTCGTCCAAAGGTGTACGTATCATACACAGGCGGTTTGTGGAAGAATCGCAGGTCTAAGGATAGGAGTCCATTCAGAGATGTACATTTCCGCCAAGGCCCAGGTATGAGAGACAACTACAACGGCAAGCGCCCCTCTGCAAAACCCGACTATCGTCCAGAGTATGGCAAACCAGGCAAGGACAGACCAACCGTGGACAGAGGATACAATAAGCCAGGCAAGAATGACGACAAACGCCGCCCAAACGCTGACGCAGACAAAGGCAAAAAGGACAACAACGTCGTTCGTCCCTCAAACCGAGATAACAAAAAAGTAGAAAAGCCAAATCCAAACGTAGGCAGAGGCAACTCGCACACTTCACGTCGTGCAACAAGTGTCGCAAGACCTACCACTTCTCATAAAAATAACGCCACATCAAGCCGTGCTGGTGCAACAAGAAATACAAGCAAAAGTTCAAGCGCTTCGTCAGGTCGCACCTTCGGCAGATAATCTCAAAATCCATTAAATTAAACACACATACGCAGGCAGAGAATAATTAAGTGAAAACGGTTAAGTAATGAAAACGTAGCAGAGCGCTGGTCCTGACATCGATTGGGGCCAGTGCTACTGTTATGGACTCAACCTATAAAATGCCAAAAAAAGTTTGAAGCATTTGCGGTAAATCATTACATTTGTATGACTTTTCTGGCTGGCACTTTGCCTGATTTTACTCTTATATAAAAAACTATGGCAACACCTGTTGACAATCTTACAATACTCGGCACCGGACATGACTTATTGCCCGTCGCTCTGTTCGACCTGGATGGCGTGCTGATAGACACAGAACCCACGTACTACGCCTTTTGGCATAAGGTGGGGCAAGATTATTTTCCCACAAACACACATTTTGCTGCAGAAATCAAAGGTTGCTCGCTTGTGCAAATCATCGACCGCTATTTTGCCAATGCTCCCGAGACTGTGCAGGACATCAAGCAGCGACTCGCAGACTTCGAGCAAGTGATGACATTTCCCGAAGTGCCTGGTGCATTTGACCTTGTCCGTGCTTTGCGTGCTAAGGGCATCAAAACGGCAATTGTGACCAGTTCTAATCAAGACAAAATGCGACAACTGTATCGTGCCATGCCATGCTTGCCCGACCTATTCGACCATATATTTACGGCCGAATGTGTGGCGCGCTCCAAACCAGCACCCGACTGTTATCTTGCCGCAGCCGAGCATTTTGGCGTGGCGCCTTGCCAATGTATGGTGTTCGAGGACTCTGTTAACGGCTTGATAGCAGCACGCGAAAGTGGTGCGCTCGTCTATGGTGTGTGCGGTTCGTTAGACGCCGAGCAGATCACTCCACTTTGCGACGTTGTGGTGGAGCGTTTTGCTTAAACACATGGCATGCCTGCGATATGAAACAAAGTGGTTGTGATATACAAAGGAAACACTGTCCTTCCATTTGTGAAGAGCAGTGTTTTCAGTCTTTGTTGTTTCATCATTTTTGTAGCGCTATTTTATGATTCGCTTTTCGCCCCCAATGATATACACACCTTTTTGCCCAAAATCCTCAACCCTTGCGCCATCTATGCGATAGATAGTGCCTTGGGGCTGTGATGTTGTGGGAGATTGATGAATATCAGTGACGCTCAGACTAAAATATTGCGAAGTTCCCAATTGGGTGGTAAATTCGTCCGAATGTAGATGATAGTGGCCGATATAGAGATAATAGTTGCGGTCGGGTTTGATACCGTCTAAGGGGAAGGTAAAAGTCTTGGTCGTGCCAGGAGCGATTTCGCCAGGCTGGTCATTGCTCCTGATGTAGTAATAATTGCCGTCGTCGTAGAGTTCTTCGTAAAGCTGTAGCACAATTTCGCGGTAGTAGGTCTCGTCGCTATTGTTGCGCACCGCTACCACGACATTACTGCAGTCGGGCGCAATTTGGCAGTGGATCAGTTCCAGATTGGCAGGTTTGTTGGGTGCTGCCACTATCTCTACTTCTTTGCGCATCAGATAGTCTATGCCGTAATCGTTGTCGGCCAGAAAAAGGAAATATTTGCCAGTATTTTCAGCATTGAAATAGACGTCATAGCTGGCTGTCTCGCCACGATGGAGCAGAGCGGGTATGCGTGTTATGGGATCATCGAGGCGGTCGGACTGGTTGGCATAGAAATAGAGCATGGTGTTAATATCATCCCCCAGGTTGCGGACGGTGACGCGCACCTTTTGTCGTGTACCGACCACCTTGCCACTGACGCATTCGAAGGCGCTGATTTTAAATTTCTGTATAGGGTGTAGCACGACAGACTCTAGCGCATTATCCGCACCTATTTCTACTTCAAAGTAGGTTTGCTTGTTACCACCTTGCACCCAAGTGCCATCTTCCAACTGGCATATCCCTGCGATGTGGTAGCTACCTGGCGCTAGATCTACTTCACCACCATTTCCCATGAATATGCCTGCCCAATTCTTCTCCAGATTATAACCCTTCAGGGTCATTGCGCCGCAGTCTTTCAATATGCGCAACAGGTTGCCAGTCTCGTCTACCAACCCAAACCCTACGTGCATAGTAGCTGATTTGGTGTTGGGGTTATTGAAATTGCAGTAGAGATTTGTGCCGCTTTGTTGCAAGTCGAGCGAGGTGAAAGCTTTGAGTTCGGCTGTCTTACCCGTAGGCGGTTGCACCCCAACGACGATGCGCTGATTGGCGCTAAATCCGTCCTCGGTGCCAGCGCCAATACCATCTGTGCCCGGGGTGAGTAGTGATAGCTTGTAGTAACCATCGTACATACCGCCCCAACCCCAGTTGAAGTGAAACATTCCCTCGCCGTCATAACCATCGCAGACAAAGGCATGTCCGCCGCCTAGCGAGGTACCTGCATGTAGTACTGGACGCCCACTTTCTAGCTCGTGATAGATGATTTCTTCCCACTGACTTATGGGGTAGTTGACTTGATAGAAGAATTCTATATTCTCATCATAACCAAAATATTGGGTAAGCAGTGCTGGTGCATCGGTCAAATAGGCTGATGTGGAATATCTGGTGAAATCGCTTTGCAATGCCTGACCACAATAGAGCATCAGTTCGGCTACGGCTGGAGCATAATCCGTGTGTGAATAATCATCCGACATCTCATCCCAACGAAGCGTAGTGGGCGGCAGTTCGGGCACATAGATTTGTGCAGTAGCAGTTGTATAGGCTGGGATAGATGGCGTCGCCTCTTTCGGCCATTCGTGGTATTTCATCACTTGTGCCAGAGCAGTGGCAGTACATCCCGTAAAGGTGCGGCTCGAACCATGCAGTGGGCACGAACGATTGTAGGGCGCATCCTGATTCCACCTTGTGGTGATCAGGGGCAAGATGGCAGGGCGAGTAGACGCTGCGCGCTTAGTAGCAAATGTATATGTGTCCAAATGTGCCATCTGGTCTGCATAGCTTTGCAACCATGCCTTTAGATTATCGGGTATCTCTGCTGCATCAAATCTGCCCCTCGTGCTATAACCCAACACTTCGTCTGTTCGGTCGTCTGACGAGATAATGACAAATCCCAGATCGTCCTCAGCATTGAATACATAGTATGCAGGCGATTCCGCCATTTTACCACCTTTTAATAGACGTTTTTGTACTGGTGCATAGGCTGGTGTGTCTTCCTCAAGCCTTGCATCAGGATGGTACTTTTGCAAAAACTTTATGGCTTTGCCTCGTGCCAAGCCTACGTCGATTGGACCAGCAAAAATCGTGCTGGTGAATAGAGCGAATGTGAGTAAAAAGAGTATTTTATGCTTCATATTGAGAATATCGGTGTTCTAAAATTGTTGTAAGCTTTTGGTGGTTGAAATTGATGAAGACAAAAATACAATATATTTCCTAATTTAGAACACACGGCAATATTATTTGAGTAATTTTAGTATCTGTTAATGAACTGCCGTTTTATACAAAACAAGAGAGGTCGTGCTATGTGCATAATACAATTTTCGTTACATCCCTCTATATCCAAAACTATTTGAAGGTAACTCGATATAGTAGGTTGGTTCGGTATAAGAATGTGATGCTACACGTCACTCATGTTTCTTCCAAACTTATCCTTTAGAGATTTCATCTTTTATATTACTCACTTTTGTAAACTTATGATTGAGACAAAAGTGTCTCAAAAAATATTTCAATCCTTGAGACATTTTTCTCACCCTATGAAATTTTTGTCTCATCCTATGAGTTTTTTTTGAGATAAGCATGGGGTACTGAAAAAATTGGTAAAACGATTTGATTTGTCCTTTTCTATTTTGTTTGCAGGTGTTGCTGCCAGCGTTATACCGAATTCACGTAATATAATGGATAATTATCAGTATATACTTAATTTTTACTTTAAAACTACTATTTTGATAAAGTTTCAAATTGGTTGGGTTATATTTTAAATACATTTTTTTGAAGACATAAACTTTGAATTTATAGTGAGATGATAAAATTATTTTCACTACTATGCAATGATTTTGCACACCAATAGGTTCTTTTTATAGGAAATAACAAAAAAGCATCGTATAATATATATAAAGGACCAATAATAATATGGCTAAAAAGAAAGACAAAAAACGCAAAGATGCCTTAAAGAAAAAAAGTGCAATAAAGGCATTGAAATTTCAAACAAGGTGGGGGATATTCAGTCGTGATATAAACAAAATTTCCATAAATGTATGATTTTCTTTAGGTGTGCAATATTTTAGCAAAGATAATTTATACATTTGCATATAGAATCCGTTGACGATTTAAATTAGTTATGATAAGCAAAACTTTCAATCGATATATATGGTTGCTTAATATCCTCTTACAGGAAAAGCAGATGACCTTTGACGAAATCAGAAAACGCTGGAAAGAAAGTAATCTGGGTGACAATAACCCCCTGCCTTTGCGTACTTTTCATCAGCATCGTGTTGCCGTAGAAGAACTTTTTGGTGTAGAAATCAAATGCAATCCATCCAATGGATACAAGTACTATATAACCAATCCTGAAGTTTTGAGAAATGATCGGACCAGGAAGTGGCTATTGAACTCTTTCAATCTATCGAATATGATAATTGCGGGGCACAATATGAAAGACAGAATCTTGTTTGAAGATGTTCCTCGTGGTACAGAGTATCTACAAACTATAATAGATGCGATGCAACAATCGAAAGAACTTGAATTAGACTATCAACCGTTTTATGGTCATAGAACGACATACACCCTTCAACCCTACGCAATGAAAGCATATCATAAGAGATGGTATGTACTTGGTTTTATAAAGGAATTAAATGCTATCCGTAATATAGCACTTGACCGTTTGCTTGAAATGACAATTAAAGAACAATCATTCTCGTTTCCCGAAAACTTTAATGCTGCGAAATATTATGAAAATACTGTAGGGGTATTTGTTAATGAAGACCTTTCTCCTGTAAAAGTAAAACTCAGAGCATACGGAAAGCAAATAGAATACTTACGTTCTTTACCATTGCATAAATCACAGTTCGAGGTATCTTCAAAATATGGCGAGTTTAGTGTGTTTGAATATAAGTTATGCTTGACTCCAGAACTATCAAGTCAAATATTGGCGATGGGGGAAAATATAGAAGTGCTAGAGCCACAAGAACTGAAAGAAGAGATTATGAGTAGATTAAATGATTGTCTAAATAAATATAGGTAGATATGATGAAATTTGTTTTTAATGAAAAAAGTCCAAAGTGGCAAAACATAAAGGACGTTAGAGATTGGGTAAAGAGTTTTGATTCTAGCAGTAAAGATGAAAAAGGACGTAGCGCATTAAGTTTGGCTGAATTCTGCTCTAAACCAAACATCGAAGAAGAATTCAACGCATTGCTACAACCGATTTTCCAGTCGGAAAGAATCATTTTACATACCGCACAACCTGAGAAATCATCACGATTTGATAATTATAGAAAGCAAAGGATTCATGATTTAGCTATCTATGGACAAACAGATTCAGGAAAATCTATTTTTGTAGGTGTTGAAGCCAAGGTGAACGAAACGTATAGTTCTAATTTGTCCCAAATATATGACAAAGCGAAGAAGGAACAGTTAAATGGAAAAAGTACAATGATTCCTCAAAGAATAGAGGAGTTGATTGAAAATTATTTTCCAACTCTATCCACTCGTTCTTCAGTTCGGTATCAAATATTATATGCAATTGCTGGAACCCTTTGCGAACAATGTAATTTCAACATTCTTTTATTCCTAACATTCAAGACCTGCAAATACAAGAAAACTGCTGCACAAAGGAATAAAAAGGATTTGATGGATGTTCTTAATTCAATAAAACACGAGGTGTTAGCCGAAGGATATTATAAATGTACATTCGGTGATAAGATTTTGTATATAATAGACCAAACCGTTGATACAGAAACTCGCTTTTCTCTTGGGGAGGAATTACAATGATAAAGCGCATTCAGCAAGGAGGAAAAGAAAGAGAAACGGCCATTGAAAGGCTTACGCAAGTCAATCTACGACTGGTGGCTGCTATAGCCAAGCAGTATGCGAACCATAATCTGTCTATTGATGAACTGATAAAGGCAGGGTGTGAGGGCTTGGTGTTGGCCGCCGAGAAATTTGACGAAAGTCGCGGTTTTAAATTCATTCCCTATGCTATTTGGTGGGTGAGAAAGAGCATTGAAGAGGAAATTGAAAAATCAAATGCTAATAAAAAAATTAGCCCTAAAGGAAAGAGTTGAATTTTGTTTTGAAAGATAAAAGAATGATGAGAATCGTACAAAAGAACGAGTCGATGAAGTTGCAATTCAAAAAACGAATCCAGAAAAAGATTATGATAATTACAAGGATAAACTCATGGGGTAGGATACCTCTACGCAGGAATCCAGTTGTTGCTTTTCTTGGAATTTAGTCTATTTGACAAGTATCACCTTCACTCGGTCGTCGTTGAGCATCTTGTGTTTCCAAAACGAAGCGTGAAATAGCCATTCGCCCGTGTGATGGTCCCAGGTGAGTAGGGGAATGTCTGACTTCAATCTGCTGCTGATGTCCTGATACCAGTGATGTGGAAAGGACAGGGCGGACACACCAGCACGGCCGGCGACTTGCTCCAGCCCCAAGATGACTTCTTTTCGCTCTTCCTCGGACAAAGCTGAGGGGCGAGGGGCTTTGACATAATAACTGGTGAAATAGCCGCCGTGGTGGGTGAAATGCGATAGTGCCGACTCGTTGTCCGATTCGATGATGAGGCGACTTTTGTCTACGTTATAGACTTGGCAGAGACTGTCTAATTCGTGTAACGCAACAATGGCATTGTTTTTGCTTAGATTCTTGATATCCAGCCATAGATGCCCCTTGCGGTTTGGCATTTCTCTGAAGTATTCATCTATCGTCAGCGCGGTGATATCTGCGGTGTCGTGGGCGATGTGAAATTTCCCGTTCCAGAATATCAAGTCTACCTCGGCATTAGGATATTTCGCGGCATAGTCTTGCCATTTTTCCAGACTATTCGCTCTGTGCAACCATAGTTTTTCGGGATACCTGCCCACTTGTGTCCATGCATAAATAGCCCAACCGCACAGGAGGGCTGTCGTGCAAATGAGTATGGCGATGAGGATTTTTTTCATATTCTGGAAAAGGTCGCTGGTCGGGGTTGGTGCTACACCCCCAGCCTCTTGCTTATAATATATATAGTATGCAAGGCTGACACGTTAACAGCCAGCCGACAATGCAGGTGGGGCTATGTATGATATGCTCGCTTGTGCTCCGTCTCCACGTATCACGTGTATCACGAGTATTTGGGGTCTCACGCAAATCTTTAGAATCTATAAAAAAGATAATAGGATATATATGCCGGAGCCAAATCTT
>JAGKTZ010000019.1 GCA_021153165.1 Prevotellaceae bacterium | reverse complement strand
CGGTGGTGAAAGAGGCATAATGGTTGTCCTGCTGCTTCTCAGGATCGCTATGACGATGGATGCTGGCATAGGTGTGGTAGTTCCCTGTTGTGCTGGCAATGAACTTTTCCTTATAGAATGCCATCACCATCTCATTGCCATCTTCTCCTGCGGGAGTGTAGTCCCAATTGAACAACAGGTTGCCACTGCCTTGTAGGTCAGACCAATGGGCACGAGTCTGATTCTCAACGCCCACACCGCCGTCAAAGGTGAGGCGGTAGCCCGTGGTAGGCTGCTCGGGGGTGTCGTTTACAATATCGTCGGTACTACAAGCAACCAACGAAAGCGCAGCCATTGCACTTAATATATACTTATGTTTCTTCAAAATCATTTTTGTGTTACGTGTTGTTAGTTACCATTCATGATTCCACTGGTTATCACCTCCAAAATCGTCACTGCTCCAACCACGGCGGTGATTAGTGCCAAATTCAGAGTCGTCGCTATCAGGAGCTGAACCTGTAATAGAATTTGCAAGCATTTGACTGAATTCAATATTAACTACCTTACATTTAGGGGTTATATATTCTTTCTTTTTCATAACATATTATTAATAACCAAATTCACTATCATCGCTATCATTGCCGTAGCCGCTAGTAGCAAAGCCACCTTCTACCTCTACTTCGATGACCTCTATCATAGGAGGTTCATACATAAAATTTCGTTGTTTCATATACCTTTTTATTGTTATTATTTCATTATTTCGATAATTTATGTGCCAAAGATAAAGCATTGTTTTCATAAAATCACTACCTTTGTCTTGAAAAATTAATATCCCTTTTAGTATAGACTTTAATCATTCTGGTTATATGTAAAACTTAAAATCCTTATTCTTATATAATTAAGCGTTATGATACAGAGCATTGAAATAACAAAATGGAGGAACGCAACCCAGATGGCCAGTCGTGTAAACGACCACGAAACAGGATTTGCTGACATTTTAATAGCTAAAGATGAGGTATACGCAGACCTTAACACCAAACATTATTATATAGTTATGATAATGTCGGGAGATGTGAAGGCTTCTTGCAAATTATACATGAATAAACAAATCAAGAGTGGGACAATGGCATTTATTCCAAGAGGAAGCAAAATGGTCATCAGAGCTATTGTGGATACAAGAATCATTTTATTTGGATTCACAACAACCATTATACGTACTGACAATGAAATGCTGGAATATTTTTGTACTCATGCTGGCAAGAAAGACTATACATTCAATACACTCCCGATATGTAGTGCAGTGAATGATTTATTGAAATTGATAGGTGCACAGTTACACGAAAAGAAACTTAAACATAGCGGTATCTGTCACGTGTGGAACACTTACTTCTTCCATATGATGGTAGCATATTATAAAAAGGATGAAATTACAGCTTTTATGCGTCCTATCATTTCGGGAGGTGCTGATTTCAAGTCATTTATTGAGAACAACTATCTTGAAGCGGATGGTAATGTATCGAGACTTATTACTTTATCCGGTTTGTCAACGATGACATTCAAGACCCGATTCAAGGCTACTTACGGTATGACTGCCAAGCAATGGCTTGACCTGAGAATAAAGGATCAGATTCTTGAATATGCTTCAGAAAAAAATATTGGGCCGAGTCACATAGCACACCAAATGTTAATGACTCCCCAACGATTCAATCGCCTCTGTCACCGACTATGGGGAGTAACCGGTTCTGAGTTAATTCGCAGAGTACAAGCCGGGGAACCTCTTGCCCAAAATTGATTTTAATTATTTTATAGGAGAATATATTTGTAGTGATGATGACTTACCTTTTTAAGGTATTGATTCTATAGAAAATTACATCAAAAAGATTCGCCTTATCGTGCGGATTTTTTACCATGCGGTCGCCTTTGGACGGTCGCTTTTTTTGTGTCCTTGTCTCTGCATATAGCGCCACGATATAGCGAGGTGATGAGATTTCGGGCGTAGGGCGGTGGGGGGTGTCTTCGCACGTTATCCGCACAAAATGCGGGTTCCTAATCGGCTAAAGCGCTGAAAACAAGTCTTCTAACCTTTCCCGAAATCGGAAAAATTGTAAATCCTTACAATTTATAGGTTATTAGACACGTTTTCAGCGCTTTAGCCGATTGTCTTGCCCGTTTCGCCCATAACGCATCGCTTGCAGTGATGGGTCACGGGGCCCCGAAACGGGCGCTTTAGCGGAATGAAAGTCATGGGCTGTCTCCATCTACGCTTACGCCATTTGACTCCAGGGGCAGAAGACCACGTTCGGGAGGAAAAAGTACTGCGCACACTTTCCTTATTTCCCTCAATGGTTGTCGTCTTCCTTCCCTTACGACAAATTACTTCATCTGCGCCTACGACTGCTCATCACTTCCCAGTTGCTCACGTGTCGCCATCTGCGTTCTGACACGATTTTAAGAGGGTCAGCCACACCACTTATTACTGAATAGCCACTGCGTTCGCTGTTCTGTGATAAGTCGTGTGGCTTCGTTTTTAGTGGACGCGGCAGAAGTCTCACTTTGCTCGACACCTGCCGAGGGATTTGTTTAATAGGATTTCATCCTTGCTTTGTTTCTTCTTCGTTTACGAGGATTTGCTACAGTTGCTTTATTGTTCAAGGTCTTGTTGCATTTCTGTTATTTTCTCCATTTGTTCCTTTTGATTTCTTGACATTGCTTCCTAACGCTGCGGTCTGTTTTTCACCTTTTTGAACTGCAAAGGTAGGCTACGTTCATGGTCTGCAAGGGTATCCAAGATTTTTGCAAAAACTTTTGCCGCTACTCTTACCAAAACTTTTCTAGAGTCCGGAGGATGAAAAAATTTCGGACGGCCTCCCTATGCCTGTTCCTCTCTCTTGCTCCCTCAAATAGCAGTATCAAAAAAGCGAACAAACCGCGACGCGATAGGCGACGCAATGAGAAATCAAAAATGTCAAAACAAATGGAAAATAAAATGCAAACTCTCGACCTTTTCACAGCTACTGCTGCAAATGCTAATCTCTTCAACGAAGAAAACAAAGCTCAAAAAGCTCACACCCGCTCAACTCTTGGTTCCACAATAAAAATGAACGTAATGCAAGCGATGAAGACAATCGAACGCCAATTTGGTAAATGTTTCTTTGAAATGGTGGACGAAGACGAAAAGAGTATCGACATAATTTTTAGAGATATAAATAACCGTTACAGAGAATTTTATACTTGCAACCGTCAAACCTATGTAATCTATAATATTAAATAAATCCCTATGAAATACGAAAAATTTACAGACGAAGAACTCGACCAATTACACAGCGCAATTTGCAGAATGAGAGTACTTTTTGAAAAGTACGAAACAACGCAGGACATAACACGCAAAAGCGAAGAGTACTTAAAAATATTTCTAATCGAATGCACCATTTTTCAAGAGATACACAGAAGATTTTTAGTAAACCTTAAAAACAAATAAAGCAATGAAGACAACAACAGCCCCCAAGACTAAAGCCCCTAAAACAATTTCAATCAAGGCAGTAACTGAAAGCATGAAGAAAAAGAACAAGACAACCACACCCACACCCACAACGGAACAAAAACCGCTAACAGATAAGCAGATTTTAATCCGTGAACGTCGCCAGGCGTTAAGAGACCTTAGCAATGAATTAAAGAGCATGGCACAAATCAACGGGAAAGAAGCACATGTAAATGAACTTTTGCGAGATTTCTATGCAGGTACAGGACACACAGAACTCAAAACTTTTGAGCAGTGGAAAGCACAAGGTTATTTTGTCCGCAAAGGCGAAAAGGCGCTTTTGTTGTGGGGTAAACCGACAGCAAGCAAGACCGCAATACAAGAAGCAACCCAGCAAGGCAAAAGCGAAGAAGACGCCGACACGGATTTTTACCCACTCGCTTATTTATTCAGTAAACAACAAGTAACCCATTACACTCAAAAATAATCAAAGGAAACGGGCGGACTAACCAACCGCCCACAAAACAAATTAAAACGCTATGACAACAGCAACAACAAACACAGCGACAGTAAACGCCACAAAGGCAAGTAAGACAACCAAAGCAAAGGCGAACAAAGAAACGCCAATTTTGGAACAGTTCAAAAAATTAAAAGAGAAACACACCGACGCCGTTTTACTCTTCCGAGTCGGGGATTTTTACGAAACCTATAACGAGGACGCAGAAACAACCGCCAAAGTTTTAGGGATAACCTTAACCAACCGAACTCAAAACGACGAAAAAATCAAAATGGCAGGTTTTCCCTTTCCTGCACTCGACACCTATTTACCCAAACTTATACGAGCAGGGCACAGAGTCGCAATTTGTGACCAACTTACAGACCAACCGCAGGAAATTATAAAACCAGCAACAACACAAACAGAAATCCCCGAAACTATGGTAGAACTAAAAGAAGAGACACCCGAAGAAATCGCAGAACGCAAGGCAAAAGAACTACAAAGTACTTTGCAGAAGCTCGCCACTTTGCAGGAGTTAAACCGCAGACGTAGCAAATTTATTGAGACACTCGACCAACTAACCAACGCAGAAAATTTGCTAAGTCAAAAAGCAGAAATCGACAGCGAACAAATAACGTATAGCATAGATTTTGCAAGCGGAGAAACAAGGTACAACCGAGAAAAACTTTTCTCAATCACACACCAAGAAATCGTTTTAGATTTTGTGCGCTATCTATCTGAGAAAATAAAAGATAAGGTCGCAACACTTGAAGCGCAAATAATAGCAGTATAAGCGCAAACATCCCACCGCCAACCAAGGCAGTGGGATTTTCTTTGCCCTATCGGCGGCACTCCCGCACCGTTTGCTTGGTCGTGCCGCCGATAATGAATAAAAACCCCACACGATTTTGTTTCTACGGCGCAAAATCGTGTGGGACCCATTGAAGGTGGTGCCTTTGGCGGTGTCTTTTCATGCTATATATAATAGCAATACTTTTGTCGTACTAACACATCTAACTATGACAAGAGAACAACGCGTTAATCTACAGTATTATTCTGCCATCGCTATGCTCGTCTGTGGAGTGGCACTGACCATTGCTGGTTTCATCGTGCCACCTACTGGGGAGATTTCTGACTCAGTGCTTTGGTTTGCGGCGCAAACGATGATTTATGCAGGGTCGGTCTTTGGCGTGAACGTCTATGTAAACGACAAGTTTAACTCCATTCGTGAACGATTGGGTATCCAGGACAAAGAAGACGGGAAGGAGGTGAAGAAGGCATGAGACAGATTACTAAAATCATTGTTCACTGCTCCGCTACGCCTGAAGGGAAAGACTTCACCGTCGCTGACATCACTCGTTGGCATAAGCAACGGAAGTTCGTCACTATCGGGTATCACTACGTTATCTACCGCAACGGTGAAGTCCATAACGGCAGACCTGAAACTCAGATTGGAGCACATTGTACCGGACACAACGTTAATTCTATCGGCGTCTGCTACATCGGTGGCGTGGCGAAAGATGGGAAAACACCTAAAGATACTCGGACATCTGCGCAAAAACTCGCCCTTGAACGACTGCTCCGTCATCTTAGAGACAGATTTCCTAAAGCAGCGATCCATGGGCATCGTGATTTTGCTGCAAAAGCGTGTCCTTCGTTTGATGCCACTGAAGAATATAAAGATTTATGAAGCACCTTCTTCTCATTTTGATAGGCCTGGTCATGCTTTCTGCCTGTAAGGTGCGAGAGTATGACCTTTCTTCGCTTTCGGTGCGGACGGACACACTTCGTTTGGTCTCGCTCCGCATGGATACATTTCGTTTGCACGATAGTATCTTTATTCGGGAGTCTTTCGTGGGTGATACCATTCGTATCGAAAGGCATCACTACCACACGAAATATCGCACGCAGTTGGTTCACGATACCGTATATCAACACCTCACCGATACGATACGCATCCGTGAGGTGCAGACGGTAGAGCGGAATAGCAAAGGCAATGCTACGCCCTACGTGGTCGTTATCATTGCCACTGCTATCGTTTCTATAATGCTTTACAGAAAATTCTATGGCTGATTTTGCTAAAGACATTCCTTATTACGTGTTTCCACACGAATTGGACTGCATTGTTATCAATGCAACGAATACTTGCACCGTGGAGTTCTTCACAAATGTGGGTGTAGATATGATACTCACACTGACACCTAATGCTGATGGGCAAATCATTATCGAGGATTTTGCCCAGTTGCTCCGTGACATCACGGCAGACCATCCTTGTGTTTTCTGTGAAATCTATTTGGAGGAGGAAGGAACAACGGAGTCCGGTGCCGCAGAGTTTTACGTCCGTGCTTGTCGCCAGGACTTAAACACTACGTGCACCGAGTTCTGCAACAAGCATTTCTTCTCTTTGGTCAAGGGACCAAAACCCACTTACATGGGGGCAGAAGAATTGCTCTTTGCCGATAATATCAACAAGGCTGTCGCCACGTTGATTTGGGTAAATCCAGAAAACGGGGACGTTAAAGAAACGGCTAAGGATTTAAGTACCTCTGGGGACAATCTCTCTTCGAGAATTAACGTTTCGCCATCCCAATTTGCTTCACCGGGTGCGGAATACATACTGCATTCCTACCTGGTGAAAGCGGATGACAGAACGGCAGAGTTTATCTTGCAGTCGTGCAAGGATGCTACTCCCGTGAGTTTCATGTTCCGTAATGCCTTCGGCTACTTAGAGACGTTTCACTGCTTTGGCGCTACGCTGACGGAACTGAAACCTACACGCTCGACTGCTATGTTTGGAGGCAAGACACGCAATTATCGTGTGCTTGCTGTTCCTGAACATACATCGCACACGGGGATTATTCCTTCACACATGGTTACGCTCTTCGCTGATTTGTGCAGTGCTACGTTTGTTAAGGTCTTGCCTTCTGAGCGTGAGGTCTGCATCACGGATTGTGATTTTAAGATTTCTAACGACCTATACGCGCCACAACAGGCAACAATTTCCTGGCGTGAGGCAAACCGAAGTACACTTCATGAACCGACGGACTTCTTCCGCACGTTTGATAATTCCTTTGATAATACCTTCTACTAATGAAACCGAAGTCTATACACAGAAACGACGCTATTTTGCTACTGGAGGATAAGCAACCGCACAATCTCAAAGTTTGGAAACTCTCTACTGGAGACATTATAGAATATAAAGAAGCCACCTGCATAGGCGGCTTCAAACGTAAGGGAACGCATAGGATTATGGTTCCGCTTTCAGGAGTCATTAGAGAGTTTCGGGATATTACTTTGTTTGAGATAGATGGATTGAAAGTATATTTATAAAGAAATAATCCTTAATTTTGCATCATGAAAGACAATATAGAAATATTTGAACCCATTTATACTGGTGATATTTACCTAGATGCGCAAAATATCATCAATGAGACTCGTAAATTTGCCTACAATGCAGTGGATGTTGCGATGATTCGTCGAAATTGGTTATTAGGCAAGAGAATCGTAGACGAAGAATTACTCGGAGAAAATAGAGCTGAATATGGTAAAGAGATTATTAAAAGCCTTTCAGAATTCTTAACTAAGAAATTTGGAAAGGGATATACCAAAAGTAGTTTGTATCAATTTGTTCAGTTCTACAAGTACTTTCCACAGATTTTCCACTCACTGAGTGGAAAATCTATCTTACTCTCATGGACTCACTATCGTACGTTGCTCAGAGTCACTGATGAAAATGCTCGTAACTGGTATGTAAAAGAGGCGCATAATGAAATGTGGAGCGTAAGAACATTGGACAGAAATATTGCTTCACAATATTATTATCGACTGTTGCAATCACAAAATCAGAAAGTTGTTAAGGAAGAAATGCAGACTATAACGGCTCCTTATCAACAAGACAAGCTGGAATATATTAAAAATCCAGTTGTTGCTGAATTTTTAGGTTTAGTGCCTAACTCAGATTTTTCCGAAACGAAATTAGAATCATCTATCATTACACATATCCAAAAATTTGTAATGGAGCTAGGAAAGGGGTATGCTTTTGTTGCACGACAACAGCATATTAAAACAGACATGGGTGACTATTTCATTGATTTGGTTTTCTACAACTATATTTTGAAATGTTTTCTACTCGTTGACCTTAAAACATCAAGGATTACACATCAGGATGTTGGACAAATGGATATGTATGTAAGAATGTATGACAATTTAAAACGTACAGAAGGAGACAATCCAACAATAGGTTTAATTCTTTGTTCTGAGACAAGTGAAGATATGGCCAGATATTCAGTTTTACATGATAATGACAGATTATTCCAAGCACGATATTTAACATATCTTCCTTCTATCGACCAACTTAAGGAAGAAATCGAAATACAGAAAGAAATTTTCCGTCTTCAATGCGAAGATGAAACGAACAACGATTAAAAATTGTTAGAATCTCATTTCAATCCGGGCAAACGCTCGGATTTTTTTTGTCTTTTCTGTTTCTATATATGTTGGATAAATTTGCATCAAATCCAACACCGAAATGAAATACGACATCTACATCAATGGTTCAATAGGCTATCCCTTCTCAGCCTCCTTCATTCAAGACGAACTCGCCAAGGTGGGAGACGCACCCTGCACGGTGTATATCTCCTCCTTGGGCGGTTCCGTCGTTGATGCGCTCCAAATCCGCCAAATGTTCCTGGAACACGGCAACGTCACTGCTTACCTTCATGGTTTCGTAGCAAGTGCTGCTACTATCATTGCCATGGGTGCTAAACGCATTGTCATGGGCGAGTTTGCTTTGCTCCTCGTACACCGCTGTTCCAACTGGATTGACGAATGGGGAACGATGAATGCCGAAGAAATTGCGCAGACCATACAGAAATTGGAAGCATCCAAAAACGCCCTCGAAACGATTGACCAGACAGTGGTCAATATCTATGCGGCACGTTGTGGCAAGAAAGTCGAGGACATTGCTGGATGGATGAAAGATGCAGATTGGCTAAACGCTGATACTTGCATGGAGTATGGTCTTATCGACGAGATCATCAAAGATGAACAGTCGATAGCACTTACTGACGGCATCAAAGGACAAATCCTTGCTTGTGGACTACCAGTTCCTTCTGTTCAGGAGAACAAGGAACATCGCTCTATCATGGATGCTATCCGTGCTTTCTTCAAGGATAAAACCATTGTAGCAAATCCTCCTGCTGACCAACCCACCAACACAGAGACTCTACATATCATGAACAAAGAATTTACCTACATCCTTGCCGCCCTTCAGTTGGACGGCATTGAGCAGACGCAGAACACGGTGGTACTTTCTGTTGAGCAGATGACCGCGCTTGACAACCACCTTTCTGCGCTTGCTGAAGAGAAACAAACGCTCACGAGCGAAATAACTTCACTACGTGAGCAAGTGAATGACTTGACTACTCAAGTTGAAAACCTTCGAAAAGCGGATGGAGACGAGACATCACACATTGAGGATGGCGTTGAAAACGAAGAGCATTACGCTATCCGTGCAAGAAACGACTACGAACGACTCAAACACCTTTGCTAAACTATGGCTAAAACTTATTTCAACATCACCGAAGCTGAACTTCAAAAGTCGGCTGTCACCTACAGAAAAGACCTCTTGGTTATGCCCGTTATTGCGGCAGAAGCAACGCTTAAACACATGACTCCACGCCCAGGTGTGGCAGGTCGTGAAGTCCTTGGACAACTCTCTGGAGGTCTTGAGATTGGTCCTTATGATCCTACTCGTTATGATGATGATGGTTTGACCATCAAACCACGTACCTTGGAAACATACCTCGGTAGTGTCATCAAACGATTCGACATGAACCAACTCGCAAAGTCGATTTATGGTTCTCTTACCACTCAAGGCGAAGCGTTGACCTCTTTGGATATGGCACGCCAGGTGCTCAGTTACCTTTCTATGAAGTTGGGTGAAAACCTGAACTTGCATATTTGGAATGCGAAGCGAAATGATACGGGTACCAAAACAGCAGACCTCTTTGATGGTTTTGACACCATCACCGAAAAGGAAATCACTGCCGGCGCCATCTCTGCAAGCGAAGGTAACTTTATCCAGTTGGATGAGGAAATCACCAAGGATAACGCCACCGACATCTTGATGTCTATCTACGAAGGCGCAGATGATGTGTTGCAGGGTATTCCCACCAAGATGTTCGTGCCTTACTCTGTATTCCGTGCCTACAACAAGGACTACATGCAGACCTTTAGTAGCGTCGTTTATAACACAGAGTTTAAGAAGACGTACCTTGAAGGTTCCGACAACCTCTGTGAACTCGTTCCGCTCTCGTCTAAGAAGAACTCTCCTTATATTCACCTCACCACACAATCCAATATGATTTACGGTTATGGTGACGGACTCGACGCGGAAAAGATTGCTATCGAAAAGCATCAAGAATTCCTGCTTTCTTTCGTAGCAACAATGTTCTTCGGTTGCCAGTTCGAAACGATTTCTAAGGAACGTCTCATGGTCGCTAAGTTGGCATAACGCCACATCACATGTTTAACTCAAAACACTTGAAACTATGGCAAAAGTATGTACTAACAGCGCCCTCTACGATAGTTTGAACTTCTGCAAGGGCAAGACCGTCCTCCCAGGTATTCGCTCTCGCTTGTACTATATCCCCAAACGTGATATTGTCAAATGGCCTACCTTGCCCGATACCGCAGAAGAGGGTATGGCAGAACTCGCCACCTATACCGGTGACTTTGTTCTAGAGGCAGACAAGCATTGGAACTACATCGACCTTATCGACAATAAGGGTAAGATTGAAAGTGAAAGTCAGGGCGACAAACCTGCACGCACCTTCTTGAACAAGACTTCAGTAGTGCATCCAGATACGGATGCAGAAGCAACGGGGTTCTGTCGCCAAGCGAATGCTGACGATTTTGTCTATCTGCTTCAACGCCGTGACGGCAAGTTCCGTGTATTCGGCAATGAAATGTTTGAAACAGATACCAAGCCCAAACAAGACGGTGGTGAAGGCGTCACAGGTGACTTCGGCACTACGCTTGAAATCGAAGTGACGGACGTTTGTCCTCCTCCTTACTACACGGGCAAAATCCTCACCGCAGACGGCACCATCAGTGGTGAAACTGGAGAACCCGTTACTGACTAAAACCGAAGACTATGCTTGATGAACGCTTTACCAAAGAACTACAAGCGTGGTTAGACACACCTCCGGACTCCCGTTCATTAGAGACGGGAGCGGAGTTGTTGCTTCGCTTAAACAAGAACAGGCATCTACATCGCATGATCTTGTTAAAACGTAACTTCTCTAAGATAGAAAGAGAGTTAAAGAAATATCTTAAGATTCGCTTATCGGGTCTCACTAAGCGTGAGGTCGTCGCCATGGAGCAGACGGTGTTACCTCTTGCGACAGAGTCCTTAGAGTTGGGCGCTCCTGTCATCACTACGGATGCGGAACTGCCCAAGGGGAACTACCGGGGCAAACGTCCTGACCATGACACCTTGCCTCAGGACCTCCAAGACCTCTACGAGCGTAACGGTGACATCTATTTCAAGATGAAGCAGCTCTTCGAGACCTTGAAGCAGATGGAGAACGATACGCCTTGTGATCGTCATGAGTACCTAAAGCAACTTGACGAACTCGATAAGGCATATCGCCAGAATTGGGAAACCTACGACACTTGGAGCGCTGAACAAGCAGTAAAGCCTGTAACAGACGCACCTACGGCGCAACAGTTACAAGCCGCTCGCAAGTATATCTCAGCCAACAAAAAGAAGTTGGCAGAGACGGGAGAAGAGGAACTCCGTGAAAAGATACAGCAAAGGATAAACCTTCTGCTAGAAGCTGAGCAAGGTTTTGATGCTGATTATCAAGCGGAACTTGAAGAATTAGGACTGGATTTTGTTGCTCAATAAGAATACATTTTGTTTGCATTTAACCATTTGTAGGGCGGACGCAGTTGGGAAACTCCGTCCGCCCGTTTTGATTTATAACATGAAACCAAAACCCGAAATACACAATCCCAAGGACGTTCCGGTGCAGGTCATTCTGACGGACACCTTTCAGTTGGGATATGTCCTGGAGCACTTGCTCGCCTTTACGGGACCTGCTGATATTACTGTCAGCACGTACTCCACAGGCGAGGAGTTCTTGCGCAAGCTCATCGCTTTGCGTAGCAAGGGACTCATCAAGCACTCCCGACTTTATACAGACTTCAAGGCGGCAGAGAAGACGGCACGTGTCAACACGATGCTTCGCACCTCATACGATGAAGTGCGCTTCTGTCCGAACCACTCAAAGGTAATGGTCATTGAAGGTGACTTCCCTGTGGTTGTCATTTCTTCGCAGAACCAAACGCGCGGGAATCGTTTGGAGAACTATGCAATAGTACAATCACAGGATGTGGCGAACTATTGCTTGGAAGGGTTAAACAATCTAAAGACTTTTACACTTTATGAATGAAATCATAATCATCAATGACGATCTTTCAGAATACATTGATGAGATAGAGAACTACGTCAAAGAACTAACGCCAATCTCCGATATGGCGCTACTCCTGGAAGTAGACGAACGCCGACTCCGTGATGCCATTGACGACCTGTCCAGTCCGGTCTCATTGGCATATCGTAAAGCCAAAGCCAAAGTTGCTTTGGAACTCCGTCGCCGTGATATTGAACTCGCTGAAGCAGGTAGTTCAACAGCAGCTGACGAAGTCAACGCCCATTTCCGTAAAATGATACGAGACGAATAACGTATGAATCCAGAACAAATAGAACGTACCCAGAAATTTCTCTTTGCTTCCGAGGAGGAAATGAACGAGGCAAACTTGTCTGCAAACCAACAGTCAAGATTGCTTCGACTTCGTGATATGTACCTCTATTGGTTGCGTCATCCTGCCTATTCCGATAAGGCGGTAGTCGCACAGATTGTCCACCAATATAAAGTTTGCTTATCCGTTGCGTATGAAGACGTTAGACTACTTAAAATTTGCCTGGGCAACTTAGGGCAAGTCACCCGTCAATGGTGTCAATATGTCTTCATGCAACGTTGTGAAGAGGGTTTTGCTATGGCACGTGCATCAGGTGATGCTAATGCTTTCGCAAAGGTGCTTTCAGCACTAGGTAAGTTTACCCGTTTGGACCATGATGAAGACATCGGACCAGACTACTCACAAATCATACCACAGCGCTTTGAACTCACAACCGACCCAACGGTAGCGGGTTTTGAACGCATACCTAACATTGACAAGAAGGTACGTGACTTGCAACTTCGCTTTGCAAAGGAAAGTGAGGAGGCGGTGTATGTACAAATAATAGACGAACCTAAATCTGAAACAGAAGAACATGTTACTCTATATCCACAAAATTGAATACTGCGAAGCAAAACACTTGAAGTCAGCAATTTACTTACCTAATCACTTTAAGGTCATCCTTAAAGAAGTCATGCCCTGGCGTGAGGTGCCCATTGTTGGTTTGGCGGCATTGGAGACAGGTGATGAGTTGGATAATGGCGTGCGTCTGCACACGCAAAAACTGACGGCGACGTTGGAAACGGAATACGTTTTTCCGCAGTCACCCACAGTTTTTCTCATCACCGCTGTCAACAGAACGCAGTACCTTATCGGAACTACTGATGCTCCGTATCCACTCATTCAGCAGAACACAATTTTGTCGTCAAATGCTACCGAAAATACCATTACGATATTAGATGTAAACTTAACTTCTCAATTCCCTGTATTAAAAACACAATATTAAAAAAATAAAAATTATCTTTGCAGAGTATGCAGATTACTGCACCTGCAAATTGACCACAAACAAATAAACATACACAAGTACTCTCCTTTAGATACAAGGCTTTGGTCGGCTGCAGGTCTATTGGGGGGTACTTATTTATGTATATATTCTGAACGATGAACAAATTTACTTTTATAGACTTATTCGCAGGAATTGGTGGGTTCCATACAGCATTGCACTATGTTGGTGGAAAATGTGTTTTTGCGAGCGAATGGGACAAACATGCTAGAATATCTTATGAAGCAAATTATAAAGATATAGAACCTACTTTATTTCAAAAAGATGATGATGGAAAATATCTATATTTTAACGAAGATATTAACGATGTAAACCCTAATGAAGTACCAAATTTCGATATATGTTGTGGAGGTTTTCCATGTCAACCCTTTTCTGTCGCTGGATTAAAGAGAGGTTTTGAAGATACGAGAGGAACACTTTTCTTTAATATCGCCAACATTATCAAACATAAAATTCAAAATGGTTATCCCCCTAAAGTGTTATTTTTGGAAAACGTAAGAGGACTAAAAAATCATGATAAAGGGAAAACTTTGCAAGTTATACTAGCTACATTGGAAGAGTTAGGATATTCATATTCGTATGAGGTGCTAAATGCGAAATATTTTGGAGTTCCCCAAAACAGAGAAAGATTGTTTATAATTGCTTGGTATAAGGATATTGTAAAAGCAGAAACTTTTAAGTTTCCTTTCGGTATTGATTGTGAAGGTAATACTATTTATGATAAGAAGAAGGCAAAGGAATTTTCTGCACCCACAAAAGTTTCTGATATTTTCGAACCAATAGAAAGTATTGATTCAAAATACACAATAAGTGATAGAATGTGGATTGGGCATCAAAACAGGAAAGAAAGGAATAAACAAAACGGAAAAGGATTTGGATATTCTCTCTTTAATGCAGATAGTATATATACCAGCACAATTTCTGCTAGATATTGGAAAGATGGCAGCGAAATCCTAATTGACCAATCTGACCGTGGATTAAACCCAAGAAAACTTACACCTGTAGAAGCTGGTCGCTTACAAGGATATAGAATTTTAGGTAACGGGTGGGAAAAACCAGACTGCGCCAACAATGCCAATTATAATATGACTAACAAGGAGTTTAAGATTGTAGTTACAAATAAAGAAGCATATCATCAATTTGGGAATAGTGTGGCTATACCTGTTATTAAGAGACTCGCAGAAGAAATTATTAAACAGTTAATCAATTAAGTATGGTTAATATATATTCATTTCTAGAAGAACTATCCAACAATAGTGATTTCAAGGCTAATCTCAGTCCAAGAGGTGGTTATATTACATTTAGCAACTCTGGCAGACGTGGTGGAGCTAAATACTTTCAAATTGGATTAGATAATATTCTTCAAACATTAAAGGATATTCTAGCAAATATCGGAGTATTTAGTTCCATACAAGAATATGAAGAAACTCCTTGGAGGGACAATGGTGCAAAATATTTCGCAGACCCTGTTGCCAATGCCAATTCAACGGTACAAACAAAACCATTGTTTTCTACGTTAAGTAAGATTATTATTTGGGCTAATCAACCTGAATTAAACAACATTGACCCAGACAAAAAGATTTGTTTGGAACAAGATTATTTAATAAATGCAATATCACTTGTAGAAGCTGTAGCTGATAAATTCAAGCCTTCCGCCACTACACTCAAAAGTAATAAAAACTTTCCTTTACAGGTTATTTACTTTGGTGCACCAGGTACAGGAAAATCTTATGCAGTTGAGCAAATTACAAATAATAACAACTCTATTCGTACAACATTCCACCCTGATAGTGATTACTCAACCTTTGTTGGATGCTACAAACCTATGCAAAAGGTGGGTAAACAAATTTCGACCAAAATTTCATTAGAAAAACTTAAAGAAAAGGCTACAGAAATAATAAATCAGCCGGCAGGAGATAAGGTTGAACAAATTATTGATTTTATATCTTTGTATGCCGAAAGACTTTGTGAAATTGTTGAAGAACGTGAGGATGTAAAATCTCTCCAAAATCTCATGAACATACATTTTGGATTCTCAAACGAGACATATTTGTCCAAGATGATTTTGAAAGTCCTTGAAGAAAGAAAGTCAAATACGAACGAAATTACATACGCTTTTCAACCTCAAGCATTCACACAAGCATACGTTAAGGCATGGCAAAATCTTAATGAACCCTTCTATTTAGTAATTGAGGAAATAAATCGTGGTAATTGTGCACAGATTTTTGGGGATATATTCCAATTGCTAGACCGTGATAGTAAGACTGGGTATTCTAATTATAAAATAACACCAGACCAAGACTTACAAATGTACCTTGCAAATGAATTTGCAAATACAGAAATTGAAGACGTGGAAATCAAAAATGGAGTTAAGATGCAGTTGCCAGGTAATTTGCATATCTTAGCTACAATGAATACTAGTGACCAATCGCTCTTCCCCATTGATAGCGCCTTCAAACGTCGTTGGGATTGGAAATATATTCCTATTGACTACACAGACCTTGGACACTATATTACATGTGGAGATAAAAAATATAAATGGATAGACTTTCTTACAGAAGTCAATAAACGTATTGAGGCGGTAACTCAGTCGGAGGATAAAAAACTTGGAGCATGGTTTGTAAAAGCTGTAAACAAAGAAATTTCTGCCGAGAAATTTGTTTCTAAAGTTGTATTTTATCTTTGGAATGATATATATAAGGATTTGGCTCACGATGCTAGCACCGTCTTTAAAGGTAACTTTGATAAGTTTCATAAGTTCTTTGATTTTAAGGGGGATGTAAAGCTATACGTATTGGATGAATTCTTTGAATCGTTAGAAATTTTATATTTCACCGATGATGAAGAATCTGTAAGTGATAAAGAGGATTCTGATTCCAAGTCACACTTGATAGTTCAGTTCCCTGATGGAACAAAAATAAGTGAGAATACTAGATTTGAAACATACCAAAAGGCACTTAAAATAATTGGATTAGAGAAAGCAGAACAAGTTGCTTCTACAATGAAGTACAAAAGATTAAATTCACCTCTAATTAGTAAAACTAAGTCTGAAAACATTTTAAACAACACCCAAGGATATTTGTATATAGAGGATGGTGACTTCAATATCATAAAGGGTATTAACACAAGAACCATGAGACGGTTCTTAATGCAAATCTCCGATACTTATAACCTTGGAATTAACTGTGTGGTTGAATAATGAAAATCCTAATTGAAGGTCATCAATACAACGAAGAAGATGTCCGTCCTATCCTTAAAGGATTTGAACCTTTTAGCAAGGACGGAAAGATTTCTGTGGAATATGTCGGATATTTCTATAGTAAAGAAATTTCCGACTGCATCTTCTTTCTACCTAAAGTATTGATGAACGAGAAAGGATTTATTCTTGATAAGGATGGACTCACTCCTGAGAAAATTTTGGATTTAGGGAAGGCGCTTCATGAGAAATGGCTTGAAGCGAAAGACTACGAGTTTATTTCAAACTTCTCGGTGTGGATATTCCGTGCTATAAAGGAATACTACCGTCTCAATCCCGATAGCACTATCATGCTCAAAAAATCTTTCTCGATCCTTGACAAAAGTCAGAACGAGAAAGATGCTACTCTGTTGGATATTATCTTGTCGCTTATTCGCTTCAACAATGAGAACCAAGACTTCTTTATGTTCACCATAAAGAATGTTCATAGCGGTTATAACAAGATAAATTGGACGAAGACTATTTCTAAAAACACACCTATTTACCAAGGTAAAGCACCGATTTACATCAATGCTATCAACAAGAAGAAACAAGTGAACTTCGATGAAGAATTACTTATTATCTTCTTCTCGATACTATCACACCTTAGTAAGTATGGGTTCAAAACAACTATAAATTGTAATTACAACTTACTTAGCGCACCTGCATTCAACAACTATTGCAATGGATATGGTAAGGTGCGACTTCGCCAAATCAAATACAAATATTTCTCCGACAAAGCACTTATGCTTTGGCATCTCTGTTACGCGTTCTTCGACTCTGCAGAAAAGATTCATTCTTCTACCCAAGAATGTGATTATCTATTGGCGAAGAACTTCAATATCGTATTTGAATCTATTATTGATGAACTAATCGGAGATAATAAGCAAGATATACCTACCGACTTACGCGACCAGCCTGATGGAAAGATTGTTGACCACATTTATAAATATCCATCTCTCACTAATGAGAATGATATCTACTATATTGGTGATAGTAAATACTATAAGATTGGTGGGCAGTTAGGTACTAACTCCGTGTATAAGCAGTTTACCTATGCAAAGAATGTCATTCAATTTAACATCAATTGGTTCTATGAAAAGAAAAAGGAGTTTATTAAATATCGTGATGAATTGACGGAAGGATATAATATCACGCCAAACTTCTTTATTAGTGCGCAAGTCTATGGTGATAATTTGTCATATTCCGATAGTTTGCTGACACTGAGAGAAAAAGATAAAGAAAAGCGTGTGTCATATCAATTCCACAATCGTTTGTTTGACCGCGATACGCTTTGGCTCTCGCATTATGACGTCAACTTCCTTTATGTCATTGCTTTGTATGCCAAAGCTAATGACTATGAAAAAGGAGTATTCAAGCAGGATGCACAGAATAAGTTTAAGCAACATATTCAGAAACTCCTTAACGAACAATACGACTTCTATTTGCTTGAACCCAAAGAAGAATATAGTTTGCAGAGAGCGGTGGACATCAATTTCAAACGATTGTATGGGAAGATATTCTGTCCTTTTGAGCATCAAAAAAGTTTGGTACTTTCTTTGACAAAGAGTAAAGAGGATATAGATATAAATAAACAACTCAAAAAAGATATTTCGCCATACTTTTATATCCATGAGAACTACAAACTTGGCGAAGAAGCATCTGATATTTTAGAGCGAAAACAATCAGCACGAAAAACTTACACACTTTATACTCAAGAAGAAGATTTCTTTACCACGCTTGCAGCAGAGGATAAAGTTGAATATAATACTGAAACTATAGAACGTATCTTCACTGACAACGAAAAGAATAGAGTTTCTAAATTAAAAGAATTAGAACTTTCTGAAAAAGAAGTCAAGAACTTGTTACCGATTGAACAAGAATTAGTCTTGGTCGGTTACTTCAACGGAGCACAACACCTTTCCGAAATACAAAAGAATCAGCTCTATTTTGTGCGAACTGGGTTTCGTTCTGGCTCAATCAAATTAGTTAGTGGATTCGAGGATTGTAAATACCTTTTCATCCACCATAAACAAGAAAAATACCTTTTTCGATTAAAAGGCGAAAGACCTCGCATGTTTACTGGTGAACAACTAGCACAAAAAGGATTTGCTAATAACAAACCCGAAGAACAATACCTTGGTTTCAAATTGGATGACCAGACTCCTATACAGATAGAAGACATAAAATTATCAAATGCCATTATAAGTGGCATTGGGAATCGCACAGCGGATAGTTATTTCACTACATTGAAAGAATTATTTGGAATATAAAAATGGTAATACGTAAACAACATATAATATCTTGGTTGCTAAATAAGAACTATTTTGCGACACCTAATGATATTACAATCCCTATGTTATCAAGTTTTGAACATTCAGGTTATCTTGCTAATGGGATTAAGTGGCTTTGTGAAGTTCGAGATAAGAATCCTAATTGGGGACTTCCAGAATTACTGATGCCTTCATTTGAGAAGGTAATGAAGAAAAGTGCAAAATCTTTTTTTGATATTGACCATCAATTATTTCAACAATTTTCTGAAGATGAAGAATGCGGTATCTTGTTAGATAAGGTCTTCGGAACTATCGTTTATGGATTTGGGAATAACACATTATACGTATGGTTGTTTAGAGACGTAGATGGAAGAAGTGTTTTATATAACTATTTTTATTACGTTTCAACGGAAGAGAATAAAAGATTAGTGCATTGTAATCCTACCATAATTGACAATCCTGAACTGTTTAACTCGAATGAAGAGGATAGACACAATTTTTATTCGAGTATTGCAAATCTATTGATTAGTTATTTAGCTGTTAAGAAATATGCTAAGGTAGAAACTATAATTGTACCAGATAAGAAAATTACTATCTTAGAGGACAACATTAAAGAGTATAAATACAAGGAAAAGGTTCGTAACGAAAGTGGACAAGAAGTTATTGTAATGGACTCTCGCTGGTTTGTTAAGATTATAAATGAAAACGACATATTTGTAAGAGGGTTCTTTAGATTGCAGAATAAGAAAGATGAATTTGGTGAATGGTATAAAGAACTTATTTATGTTGATTCTTTTATCAGACATGGTTATCATCGAAATGCAAAAATTGAAGACGAACAAGAAAAAGAAAACAATAACGAGAATGATAAAATCAGCCACTGAATTTGTCAAATTCAGTGGCTGATTTGTATTTCCCTTAGATTCAATTCTATTTCCTTTAATTGAGGCAAATGACCTGTTTCACTGTCATAGATAAGATGGTTATCGAATCCTTTGTATTCATCAAAAAAATGAACACCAAATTTTGCAAAATGGAATGCCTCAATTACAAGTCTGCTTCTATGATTACCACAATCACAATGAACAAACATAGGTCTCTTCATCTTGTCGTATTTTAACAATATAGAAACCGCCTTCAAAACATTTCCCCAACCTATATCAGCAACTTCTTCTTGCAATGGAAAATAATAATAGTCTGCACCACGCTTAATTATCTCCTCTTGTACCTCTTTATCTTCCTTTTGCGATACATTCACCACAACAACAGTATCTGGATAATATATCCATTTATTGTTTAAGTCTGATTTAGTAGGAAATGCACGAGCTGCTATTTTAGCAAATTGATATAATCTCATTTTCTCGGTTTTACTTCAAACTCAGTATCTATAAACCATTCAATACTTTCTGCATCAACAAGTATATAATGTGGGAGTCCAACAATAGGCACCTCTCCAGAATTGAGATAGGGAAGGTAAACATACTTACCATTCCATCTACCTATATACTCTGCTGCATCGTATATCCAGTCTTCATTTTCTATGAATTTGAGAACTCGCTCCCTAATTTCTTTGAACTCTGGATGGTAACTCCATCCATCAATACGCTTACTGATGACACAATCTGAATCGGGAACCAACTCTATCGTGTAACCATGCGTATCCGCATGGGCAAGCGCTCTACACATGACGCTTTCTGAAATAGGTTTGTCAAATCCATGCTCAACATCTACAGCATTTGCGATTTCGTGCATGTATTCCTGTTCTGGAGTAATGTCCTTCACAGTTTGCCAATCGCAACGATATTCTAAAAAGGCAAGACGATATTGGTTGAGTATTCTTTTCCCTTTGCTGAGTTTCTTTTCTTTCAAACGGTTCTTGTAGTGTGTCAAATACCACTTCTTGAATCCTTCTGCATCACCGCCATAACTCCAGTGCATGTAACGATTGAAGAGTATCACTTTCAAGGTCGTGGGTACACCATCATCCTTGTTGAACTCTTCAAGTCCGTAATGGATATACTCATTGAGTTCAGAAAGTGAATAATCCCAGCGAGATAGTTTATTGACCCAAACTTGTTCATAATTGCAGAACATGTTGAAAGCATCATCTACCTCTGTTACGTTTCCTGCACCGTAGTAACTACAGAAGTCAAGCAACCATTTGTATTTGTCTTCCATAGAATTATTTATCTGCGAATCTTTTCCAACCTAATAGATTTGGCAACTCACGAAATTTCTGAATCCATTTATCTACCTCTGCATCTTGCATAGGTGCCGTTTCTCTTTCGTATTTACTGATGTTTGAGTCTGTCAACGTACCGACCAAATGCTGAAGAACCTGGATAGATGGTACCTCTACTTCGTGAGGCATCGACAATTCACGGAAACATTCACTTCGTTCTATCATGCACTCACTATAATGTTCCTGCTGGTATTTCTCATAAGTCGTACCTTCATATTCTAATTGTGAATCGAAGTTCATTTTAGCAGCTACAGAACATCTTGCTAAATCCATTACAAAAGACTCTTGTTGTAGAGCAAAACCATTGCGTAAATAGAAAGGATTGCTTTCTGCTAACAATCTAACATACAATGCAAAATCCTCAGAGTTTAATATTTCTCTGAAGTCTTCTTCTGTGTTAATTTCGACGAGTTCGGAAATAGTGTAGGTGTAACCTTCATCTAATTCATCTAAAATTGCATTAAAATCATTGTCATTCATAGTATTCTACATTTGTTTGCATTGTAAAATTATAAACTTTGAAAAAAATAAACAAGTTTTTGCGTACTTTTCCCGTTCCCTGCCCAACCACACCAGATGATCCGCTAATCGCGAGCATCTTGCCCAGGACGGAAAAAGTACGCTTCCTTTTTGTCTTTTCTCCTTCCCCTTTGTCCATTTACCTTTGCTATAAACCAATAACTTTCTATTATGGCAAAGGAACTCATAGACATTCTTACACGTGCTGCTGAAGTACGTGACGAAACAGGTGCCGCAGAAAATACGGCATCAAAGGTCGGTGGAATCTTGACCGACCTAATTGATTTAATTGGAGAGTCCACACTATCTGCTGGACTCTCCTTTAATGTGTCAGCCAACGGCATCACACTTATTGTCAAGCAATATGACGATGAAGGACGCGCTTTCAATACCGAAATCCCGTTCTCCATGGCGAGCGCCACCCAAGCAGGAGCAATTACAGCCGCCCAACTCACCAACCTCACCAATTTCATCATGAGTTTGGCTATGGTTAGTTCAAATTCTGTCACCCTTCAATACACGAAACCATTGACTGGTGATATTAAGAACATCACTATAAATGGGGCGACAAAGAATTTGGCCGGCGTGATGACCGCCGCACAGGTCCAGGCACAAGAAGAACACGCCAAGCGCATCATGAAGACGATTGGTATCAATGAACTTGATACACTCATAACTATTCCCATGACCAATACGGGTGGCGCTGACTACTGGCTAACGCATAATGATATCATCGTCGGCAGACTTTTTATGTTTGAGGACACCATGCTCCACAAGTCCACACAGATAGTCATCTGCAACAACTACGTTGAAGGTTTTCCCACAGGTGGACATAACAAGGAAGGTCTCTCTATCTACTACCGCTTCTATGGGCATAGTAGCACCGACGTTCCACAAGGTGCCTGGACTGCTTGGAAGCGACTCTTCGATAGTGAGATACCTGACGTATTAGACATGGGTATCGTCAGCAGTAGTTCCGTAGCAGAAGACCGTGCAGCGGAACTTGCAGGGAATAAGGATATCCACTTCATGCGCTACGAAACTTCCAACGGACAAATCGGCACTATACGGCAAGTCTATTCATACGATGGGTATTCTATGCAATACCTCACACTGAACGGCACAGAATTTGTCCGTATAGTGTACTATGATAGTGGCATGAAGTCCGTTTGGCGAAACATCAACAAAGCATCACTTGTCTATAAACTGCTGTACGATACCGGCAGTCGTGTCCTTTCCTTCCATGACCCCATTCACGATGAGGGATTTGGAGGTATCACACTTCCTTTGGCGAATGCCACCAATGCAGGACTGCTCACCAATACGCAATACCAAAAGTTAAGCGCTTTCAACATCTATGAAGGTACTCCAGGTGCAGATAAAGTTCCCGTCGTCTTTACCAATCCGCTTACAGGAACCACAAGTACCTTCAATCTGTTGGGCGCCACCACTGCCCGTGCCGGGATGATGACCACTGCTCACCTTAGAACATTGAATGACCTTACCAAGAATATTTATTATTTGGGTGACTTTACAGGGGGACAATCCACAAGTAATGCGGCGGCAGAAGCAGCTAAAAAAGATGTAGTTAGTAACCCTTTCATCGTTGTTATGTATTATACGAGTTGGGAGGCAGATGGAGGAGTTATTTTCCAACAAGTGGGTCAAGGTCAAACGCTACAATACAAATTTGAGAACGGAGCTCGCTGGACACGTTATATAAAGTTTAATAATAGTGGTGTTACAGAAGTACAACCTTGGCAAAGGGACGGAGTCCGTAATCTCTCTTATAACAACTCCACCCGTGTCCTTGCCTTGCAAGATATGCACAGCAACAATGTGGGGAGCAATGTGACGCTCCCAATAGGCACAACCTCCGTGCACGGACTCCTCAAACTCGGCACCACTGCTGGCACCGCCTACGATGGAGCTGCAGGTAAAGCGCTCGCAGACCGCATTACTGCACTTGAAACACAACTCACTAACCTTACGCAACCATGAACATCTTTCCCGATATTAACGAAACCGACGTCATCGACCTTGGCGTGAACGACATCCAAGCAGCCGTCACTACCGTGGAAGACACCACAGGCGTCTTCGATGACTATATGATGCAGTACCGTCCCGTACCTGGACGTCCCAAAGAAATGTACGCACCCTTTGGTCAAGACAACCAACTGCCGTATAAAATCAAGAACCTTATCGGTTCCGACGAAGTGACCGCTCAGAACAAATTCTTCAACGTCCTTGCTTGCTACGGTGCAGGACTAACCTTGCAAGACGAGGATGGATTACCTTCGGTGAACAAAGACGCCAAGCGCTTTAGCAGAAGAAACAGTCTATCGACCTTCTTCCTGGAGCAAATCACCGATATGAAATACTACTTCATGTCCGTTTGCGTCATCATCCTTTCCAACGATGGTACCAAAATCAACCGCATTGTCCATAAAGACACCTGCTTCACCCGTTTGGGAAAGGCCAACAAAAACGGACGCATCCGCTACGTGTATTATGCCAACTGGCAATACAACGCACCACAAGCGGAGGACGTAGAACGTATTCCTTTGCTCCGTGAGGACGACCCCGTGGGCGACCTCATGGTGAAGATGGGCAGAGAACCCGGCAGTGATGGCCGTTGTTACGTCAGGACCCACCAACGCAAGTTCGCCATTCTGCTCCGTTTCCCCACCGTTGGTTGTCAGTATTACCCGACACCTTACTATGCCGCCATGTTCCGAGGCGGTTCCTACTTCGAGAAACGCCTTATCTCAGCCGCTAAAATCGCCAAGATACGGAACCATGCCAGCGTCAAGTATCAAGTCGAGGTGGAACACAAGTATTGGCAGAAGATAGTGAATGAGGAACGTATCACCGACCCGTTGAAGATACGCGAGCGTATCAAGAAGGAGAAGGAGAAAATCCGTGACTTCGTGGCAGGAGTTCACAACTCTGGCAAAGCCTGGATAACGGGTTACTACGTTGACCCAATGGGTCACGAAGTCCGTGATATACGTGTTATCAACATTGAGGGTAGCAAAGAAGGGGGCGATTATGCTGACGATATAAATGTCGCAGCCAATACGCTTTGCTATGCCGATAACACGCACCCCAACTTAGTCGGTGCCGTTCCTGGTAAGTCGCAGTCCAACAACTCAGGTTCCGACAAGCGTGAACTCTTCACCATGAAGCAAGCACTTGAAACGGCGTTTCATGACTTGCTACTGCGACCCATCGAACTCGTCTGTGAGTTTAACGGGTGGAATGACGTTGTTCCTGCCGTCCCGATGATCATGCTCACGACGCTCGATGAACACAGAGACGCCAAGCGGATAAATCCGGCACAACAGTCAAACCCTAAACCAGACGAACCATGATAACCATTACCCAATCCATTTTTGAGACCCACGTTCCTGCTTTTAGGGATGTGGAGTCTCGCACCTTTGATGCCATTACGCCTACAATTCAAAGGGTATTGGAAAATACCTATGAACACCTGTCTATTCCCGAAGACGAACATCTATCGGAAGTAGTCTCGGCGTATGTCAGTCTCAAAGCCGCCTACGAAGTCCTTCCGCAATTAGACTTGGTCTTGACTGAGAACGGCTTCGCTGTTGTCAGCAATACCAACCTTGCCCCTGCAAGCAGAGACAGAGTAGCGTCATTGCAGGAAAGACTTCGCAAAGACAAGAGTGTGGCCTACGACAAACTGCTCATGGCATTGATGGACATCCCCACATGGAAAGCCGCCAATGGTTCCCGTTGGCTTAATCGTTCCCTGCTGTGGAATCCAACCCTCATGCGCTTCTACGGCATTGTTTCTCAGAATGGAAAACAAATCTTCGAGGAGGAGTTTCAGCAACTGTTCTCCGATATGATGGCCGCTCAGACTACCGTCTCTCGCATGGTATCGTTTGAACAGATGCAGTGGTTACTTGCTCATCAGTGCCATATAGATAGGCATGACCTCCGTGCTGAATTCCTCGAACATTGCCGTGCCTTGATGGCTGCACTCATCATGGAGAAGCGCATGGAGATACAGCAACTGACGCAGTTGGTCCAGTATTTTCTCAATACCTATGCAGAAGAATTGCCCGAATATCGTGCTTCATCGAAATACCAAGCAGATAATTTTCAACCTTATCAGAATGAAAAAAATGACCCGTGCTTCTTTTTCGGATAATTTGAAGGTATCGGTACCCACTTCATGGGACGAACTAAACGAGGAACAACTCTATTATGTTCTTCGCTTAATTGCCCACGGTGTACCGATTGAACGCACGATGCTCTATGCGTTCTTGCAGTTCTCTGCCCTAAAGGTGATCCGTCGCTATGCGCCGAGCACACTTCTGGTCAGATACAAGAATGCTCCCTATGTCATCACAAGAAAGGATTTACTCCTTGGCGCCACGTCCCAAGACTACTTGGAGACACCACCCAAGTCACCTGTCCGTCTCTATAAATGGAGACAGACTGTTGCCGTAAATCCGGCACTGCATGGTGTCCGCTTCGGTGTCTATCTGCAAGCAGAAAACTATTTCCAAGGATACCTCACCGAACGGAACAATAAATACCTCATGCAGTTGGGTTATTTGCTTTATCCAGGAATGGAAGCAAAAGGTTGTGATGACTGGAGCGAGGAAGAAGAAAAAATCTTTTGCACAAACGTCCTGCTTTGGTACACAGGGTTCAAGCACCTCTTAGTAGAACAGTTTCCTGAACTCTTCCGTAGTACGGACACCACGGGCGAAACGCTGGATATGCGCGAAATCATGTTTGCACAGATACGCATACTGACGTCGGGCGACGTGACCAAAGAACATCGTGTGCTGAATGTGGACACTTGGAGCGCTTTGGGAGAACTCAATGAGAAAATCAAGGAGTCTAAGCGCTTAGACAGAATGATAAAGAAGTAAGTTACTATGAATACAAAGACCTTATTTGATTTTGTTGGTTATATTAAAGACCTCACATTGCAGAACCGTCTTGCCAACGATCTCCAATTTGTACCCTGTACCTGTTCCGGTATAGGGTACTTGGAGGACGTTTTGTCAAGACTACGAAATGAACGTGCGTTCGTTTGCGTTTCTGACGTCTGTGAGGAGAGCATCACCCGTCATGGGGGAGGATGGTTCAAGCGTAGAGTCTTTACGGTGTTCCTCTTGTCCCGTTACAATGTACGAGACACGGAAGACTACCACACGAAGATGAATCTTTGTCGGGAACTCTTCCGTCAATTCCACAGTCGCTTCATTGTGGATGAACACCGCTTGCAATCAGAACTGACCTATATGGCTGTGGATGAAATCCGCTGTCGCGAATTAGGTGGCCAGTTCCTCAATGGTTGCACCGGAATCTACTTCATGGTGGCGCTTGATGAACCAACAGACCTTCAATATAATCAAGACGAATGGCAGTAAAGAAAACAGACTCCGTCAAGGAATACTCCAGAGGGTGGTACGACAAGATGATACTCATTTGGCGCGACCGTATGGATATGCTCGGCATACATGATACGGGCGCCTTGCGTTCCTCTGTTGAGAAAGGCAAGTTCTCAATGGAGGAAGATGGTGGCGCTATGGCCTTCCACTATTTGGAGTACGGGATATATGTGGACTTGGGCACGGGTAATGGGTATTACCGTGGCAATCCAGGCGACCTGCACTTTTTAGATCCGACCTATCGGTTGGAACACAAGTTGGGTGCGCCACGAAAAAGAAGACCTTGGTTCAATAAGTCTTGGTATATCTCGGTCATGGTATTAAAAGAAAAGCTCGCTGATGTCATCGGCGAGCAGTTTTCAGGTTTATTTGATAATTTGGAGGGGCGAGAGAGAGGATAACAAGGAACACCTTCCTTTCTGATGCTTTACGGGTGAACCTCGTGTTCGCTGTGTGTCCGTCAACGGTAATCACCTATTAAGTCTCGAAGCATCATCGTCGAGCGAACGTGTCTGCCATTTCCCGTAGTGTTCAGATGTGTTCCGTCTTCTTCGGCATTTCCCTTTACGTTCTGTCATCCCAAACGTTGCACCATCCGTGAAGCGTAGGCAGACTTCTATTGCACTCATCCTTGTGTCTTATTGGCGCAAGGATTTTTTTGTCTATCTCTGCAAAGACATCCTGAGTTCATCGGAATTTTCTTTTTCGTCTTGGAACACTCTGTGTCTATCGTGGTGGAGCAGCATACGTCTATCTTCTCCATCGCTTTGTCATATTTTTCCTCACATCCCATCACCTTCGTTCCCTTTGCCGTACCTATCGAGCAGGGATAGACGCTCCGTTTCGAGTACTTTGTTTCAGTAGTTGTTCGTCGTCTTTTCCATTTCTGGATTTTCTCAAATTACAATGGGCGTGTTTTCACTGATGAGTCTTTTTATACCGCAAAGTTAGGGAACGCTGAGTGATGCAA
>JAGKTZ010000075.1 GCA_021153165.1 Prevotellaceae bacterium | reverse complement strand
GGAACAAAGAGCAAGGAACAAAGACTTATTACTATTGTCTAATTAGTCGTTACTAATTCGTCTTGGTTCTTGGTTCCTTATTCCTGGTTCTATCTATTAGCCTTTGATTGCTGCTACACCTGGGAGCACTTTACCCTCGATAGCCTCGAGCAATGCGCCACCACCAGTAGAGATATAACTTACGCGATCAGCCATGCCGAACTTGTTCACGCATGCTACGCTGTCGCCACCACCAATCAAGCTGTATGCACCGTTGTCGGTTGCAGTAGCGATAGCCTCTGCGATGGCTTTTGAACCAGCAGCAAAGTTGTCAAACTCGAACACACCTGCAGGACCGTTCCAGAGGATGGTCTTTGCGTCTTCGATAGCAGCAGCAAATGCTTTGCGGCTCTCTGGACCAGCGTCCACACCTTCCCAACCTGCTGGGATAGCGTTGCTTGGGCAGATTTGGGTGTTAGCCTCGTTGCAGAAGTCGTCAGCTGCTACGCAGTCGGTTGCCAATACCAGGTTCACACCTTTGGCTTTAGCTTGAGCGATGATGTCGAGGGCGAGTTCCAGTTTGTCGTTCTCGCAGATAGAGTTACCTACCTCGCCACCGTTTGCTTTAGCGAATGTATAGGTCATACCGCCGCAGAGGATCAGGTTGTCCACTTTGTCCATCAGGTTCTCGATGATACCGATCTTGGTAGATACTTTCGAGCCACCCATGATAGCGGTGAAAGGACGTTTGATGTTCTTGAGGATGTTATCCACAGCCTCTACCTCTTTCTCCATGAGGTAACCGAGCATCTTGTTGTCAGCGTCGAAGTAGTCAGCGATCACGGCTGTAGAAGCGTGTTTACGGTGAGCAGTACCGAAAGCGTCGTTCACATAGCAGTCAGCATAGCTTGCGAGGGTCTTTGCGAACTCTTTTTGGCTAGCTTTCATGGCTTTCTTTGCCTCCTCGTATGCAGGATCCTCTTTGTCGATACCTACTGGTTTGCCTTCCTCTTCGCCGTAGAAACGGAGGTTCTCAAGGAGGAGTACCTCGCCTGGTTTGAGGGCAGCAGCTTGCTCAGCAGCCTTAGCGCAGTCCTCAGCGAATTGTACTGGAGTACCCAAAGCAGCGCTGACAGCGTCAACGATTTGCTTCAAGCTGTATTTAGCTACCACTTTACCTTTTGGTTTGCCCATGTGGCTCATGATGATGAGCGCACCACCCTCTTCGAGGATGTGTTTGAGGGTTGGCAACGCACCGCGGATACGGGTGTCGTCAGTGATTTGTCCGTTCTCGTTCAATGGCACATTAAAGTCCACGCGAACAATCGCTTTCTTTCCAGCGAATTTGTAATCATTAATTGTCATAATCGTGTATAATTTAGTTGTTTGATATTGTTCAGTATTGGGTAGTATGGTGTAGTGTTGTTTAGTGTTGTACACTTTTATCCAATTTGGGCGCAAAGGTACAAAAAAATACGCACAATTACAAAAAAAAATGCGGAAAGTTGTACTTTCAACGTATTTTTTTTGGTAATTGGGCTGCGTAGGGTGGCAGTAGCTTCGGGGGAATTGCTGAAAAAATGCCTTTTCAGCAAGGCGGCGTCCGAAGGTACAACTTTGTCACTCTACGCGAGGACATAGTCCGCAATCCAAAAATGCGGAAAGTTGTACTTTCAATGCGTTTTTTTTAGTAATTGGGCTGCGTAGGGTGGCAGTATTTCAAGTTCTTTGCGGGCTTCACGACCACTTCGCGACCACTGTTGCACATCTGTGGGCTTTTTGTGGCAAATCGGTGGCTTTTAGGTTTCTTGTATGTTCGCATACCACTCGGTTAGCACTCCTATGTTCACGGGTGGAATTTTTTGAGATTAGAAAATGACAAATAAATTTTGGAGTTATGCGATGGTATAGCTGATTGCTTTCAGCATAACCACACTATCACATAATTATGTAGGAGATGTATTTTAATGCCCTCTAACGAACTGCCCTTCAGGCTGTTCGGTGAGGAAGCAGCTATCGTCGCTCTGCTCCTCGAACATGGCTTGTTGCTGCTGGGCTATGTATTCATCGTAGGTCATTGATTCTTTTGGTAGGTGTTTCTGCTATTGTTTTTGGGATTCTTCCTATTTTGTTTCACCATCTTCAATTGGTAAGATAGCATCCGATGCTCGCATGGAGGAAATAACACTATGTCCTAAGCGCGACTCAATCTCTTTACGTGTGTTGCCTGCGATATTGCCGCCCTCTTTCGCTAGCTTAGCACTTGCGCGAAAACCTTGTGGGTTGTTTTGCTTGTGCAACTCAGCCGTAGTGATCTCTGCTAAGGTATTGAGCGTTAATTCCATATTGGTCATATTATCACGCAGGCTCTCCTTATGCAACCCTTTGTGTTGCTTGTATTCGCCCACAGTTTTTCCGCTCCATGCTTGTGTGATGATATTGGTAAGTGAAGCATATTGTTGTCCTTCCTCTACCCCTGCGCGTGTCCATTCATCGGTCAGTTCCTTGCGCACCTCGATGGAACGGATACGTTGGTTGATCCATTTCTCTGAATAGCCCAAGCGTGTGTAATCTGCTATCGCTTGTTGGATGCTGAGTTCTGGGTCTTGCATCTGGTCAATGCGCTGACTTGCTACCATTGCCATCCATTGCTTGAATGGCTCTGCTTTAGGCGAAGGAATAGATTGAATTATCCGAAAAACACCCTCTAAATCAGCCGCTTGCGATTTTCGACGCTTGCCATCTGGTGCCAGCATTACAACAGGGGTACAAATTGTACCCCACTTGCTATTTAATTCAAGGTCGCGTGTACGCATTCGCTTGATATACTGCTTTACATCCACACTATCCGTCAATACCTGTACTACATCTGTGATTGAGAAGTAGTACTTTTCGGCTTCAGCATTCCAAACGATGCGTACTTTGTGATTGTCAAAAAGTTGCAATGATTGTTTTTGTGTCATAATGCGTTGTTTTTTAATTCCGCTGCAAAGGTAGTATATCAAACTGCTAAAAGTTGTCAGTATGTAAAGATTTCTTCTATAAATTTCACATTTCACACATAAAGAGCATAGATAATCACAAACATTTTTATATGCTTTTGTTTTTTATTGGCATCTTGCTCAGTGAAACCTAAACAAATTACTCCCGAAGCGGTCAAATTTGAAGACGGCGGATTGGCTGATTTGGTGGAATTGGTGAATGAACCATGCGAATTGAGTTACGAAGTGACCGAAGGTGAAGTCGAAACACAAACATTCGTGCTCAAAGCCAAATTGAAATTGAAAGAAGAAGTTCCCTACCTGAAGGACTATGAACTCAAAGACATCGACTTGACCGACAAAGTGCTCAAAGTCGCTCTGAAAGATGAAAGCGGCAAGGACGTGAAGCATTTGCGCCTGAACAAAAAATACTATGACAAACTGAAAAAATTCCTTCGTGAAGGCAAAAAGGGCGAAGTTGTCGACGTCGTGTTCTCTGCCAGATTCCGCAATCCAGAAAAGGCTCCCGAATGGTTTAAGCAAGTTGTAAAATTTGCTCCAGAAGCAGCGGGCGACGTCTTCCCCATCGTCTACAATCTGGATGGCTCCATCGGAAAGTATCCTATAGGAATGACTTTGATCGAATACTCTGACGGCGTCGTTCAGGGTGCTTACTACTACAAGAAATTCGGTTCTGGCAACCTACTTTTTGTGAAGGGTGTGAGAAGCGGCGATCGCGTCATCCTTGACGAATATACTGATTCTGGCAACAATTCTGGCTACTTCAATGGTAAGTTGAATAAGGAAAAATTTGTGGGCGAATTTGATGCTTTGAATTTCGGTACACACTATACTTATGAAATTCCTACCAGCCAGGATATGGAAACTTTGAATTTTGAGGGCATCAACTTCGACCGTCTTGAAAAGGGTTGGGGCGTCTTGGAAATTGCGCCTGGATTTGCCGAAGACGTTGATATCATTGACATAGATATGGACGGAGGCAACAGTGGCGAATGGTTGGATAAGTTTGAAAAATATGTAGACGACTACATCTCATTGCTCAGGAAGGGAGTCGATCTCAATCCTACTGCAATCGCAGACGCAGAAAAACTGCTGCAGGATATATATGATTTGCAAGGGGAGCTCGAAAACATAGAGGCATCTATGAGTGCTGCCGACATGGCAAGATTGGCTGCCATCAACCTGAAATTGGCTAATGCCTTAGCAGAGATGCAATAATGTCTCTGTTGACAAAAATACACGTGTAATCACTTGAAATAAATATTCAGATTGGCGCAAGCGTGGTAAATGCTTGTTTGCACAGACCGACTTGCGCCAATTCTACTTAAAAAGCCACATAGATATGAACAACGATAGTTTCTTTTCAATGGACAAACTTGTCGAGTTTGGACTTGGTATGGCTATGGCTCAGCAGATGGTCAATGTGATGAACCAAAGTATGCAGAATATGTATATCCCGGGTTCGGCGCAAACATTGCCAAAGCCCGAGATCTATTATGTCGCTGTCGACGGCACCCAGGTGGGACCCTTGAATGGCGGCGAATTGATGCATCTGGTCAATCAGGGCAAGGTGAACAAGGATACGTTGTGCTGGATGCCTGGTATGCAGGCTTGGCAAACTGTCGAACAAACGCCTGCCGTGTTGAAACTGATCGCACTCACCCCTCCACCACTCAATATCTAATAAGCAACGTAAGATATGAAACTGAATTTAGTACCCACAGTCTTGTCACTCCTGCTGACAGCTGCCCTTACCTATTCTCTGTATAGTTTGGCACGGGATAGTCAGGATGTCGTGATGCTCACAGTTTGTTCGGCACTGACCATCGCCTTCACGTTGGGTTCGCTCATGGGCGTACAGATGACCGACAGTCGTGATACGGTCAATCTGAAAGTGTGGAGCGGACTGATGTCGCTGGTCACACTTGTCGTGGCCTTCCTATCTGCAACAATTGGTGCTGTGTCTGCGCTGTATATCATCTTGGTGACAGGCATTCTGGTCATCCACATCCTGGTACTTTGGGCTTTTTATAAGAAAAAAGATCAAGACCAACTGCAAGAATAAGGGCGTATTGGTCAAAAAGAAGCCCACTCTGTATGAGCGGCGACCTAAGGCGTCGTCCGAAACAAAGGCTTCTGATAAATAAGGGTTTTTGGTAAAAGGAAAAGGTCAGCCTCTGCGTGAGTGCTGACCTTTCCTTGTCTATGCTATAGATCTTTCTTTGTCCTATGCTATAGTCGTGTGTACCCTTATTTGCCTTTTTCCCATGGCAATGGTCCTTGGGGACGGCTGCTCAGGACCACATGTTTTGCGATACCCATTTTCTTTATCTTTTCGTCCACAGTTGTGGGCAGGCTGACGTACTCCAGCGAATAGCTGCCGACAAATGCATTTCGACCTACCTTCTTCACCTTGTCGGGCACGCATACGCCCTTCAAGCGGTTGCAGTAAGCCAGGGATTTTCTGCCCAAATGCTCCAGGCTGTCAGGCAGTGCGATGTCTGTCATACCGTTGCAGAAAGCGAAGGCATTTGCTTTGATTTTCTTCACGCCGTCGGGCAGTGTGATGCTGGTCATATCATTGCAACCCCAAAAGGCATTTCTGCCCACGCCTGTCACCTGATAGGTTTGGTCTTCGTGCTTTGTCGTAGCGGGTATCACCACGTTGCCCTTGTAGTGCACACCCTTTTTGTGCGACACTTCCACAGTCTTGTGCTTGCGGCTGGTCACCTTATAATAAATGCCGTCTACTTCGAAATCGTAGGCATAGACCGCTGTGCTGCACATCAGCATCAGGGCTGCCATAATCATCTTGATGCAATTGATTTTCATTGTCGTGTAATTGTTTTTAGTTGTTGAGTTGTGTTGCAAAAGTAGAGAATAAATATGAATACATCGTGTTTTGTTTCTCTTTTTTTCATGTCAGTAATGCGCTTTTATGCTTTTTTTCTTCGTAGCGCAGCTTTTTCGATGTGGGTGTAGGAAGTGGCGACCTCTGTTTTTGACGTTTTTTTGATTGATGCCGTCAGTTTTTGCATAGGTCAAAATAGGTCGTTTTATCATTTTTTGAGGTGAGAATTTGTAGAAAATCGGTCGGAATTTGTCGAAAAATCAATATTTCTATATGAAAAATGCAACTTTTTCTCTTTTTTTTTTGCGGGATTAAAAAAAGTTAGTACTTTTGCATCGTCTTCTAACGAGGACACCTATTAAGTTTGGTCCATGGTGTAATGGTAGTCACAACAGGTTTTGGTTCTGTTAGTCTAGGTTCGATCCCTGGTGGACCAACGAAGATTGAGCGAGTTTCGAGTTCTGATGAGCGCGAAGCTCGTTTTCTTTTTATCCTCTTTGGTCCTGAATAGATGCTGCAAAGGTGCTTCTTACATTACCCCCATCACTTGGGCTATCCAGCGCAGCACGCATGGTGTATCATCATAGTCTTCTGAATCCTGCCTCCTCTGTTATGCAATTACGCCTCTCTCACGATTTTCGCATAGATACAGCGCTGCTGCAATTGCAGTTTGAGCGTGGTGTAGCAGATGTGGGACAATTGCGCCGCCAGGGCAGATGTATCACAGTGATACTGCCGCGCGATTTCGATTTTGCCAATCCTGTGGCGCACCAGTGGGCACATCGTGTGCTCTGTGGCGTACTGCGCACCGAAGCTAAGCGCATCCTGCCAGCCAAGGTCAGCACCTTCGCTCGACAATACGGCCTGCGCTACAATCGTGTGGTCATCAAGGACGTTTCGACACGTTGGGGCAGTTGTTCGTCGCTGGGCAATATCAACCTTTCGCTTTGGCTGCTACTCGCGCCCGAAGACTTGGTCGACTACGTGGTCAAGCACGAATTGGCGCACCTCAACGAGATGAATCACGGTCCCCGCTTTTGGGCAGAAGTCGACCGCATGACGGGCGGCCCAGGTACGGGCAAGACCCTCGAGCGCAGGATGAAGGCTTTTGCGCGGACTTTGGCACGGGTGCGATAGGCCTTCACGAGCTGAGCAAGTGACTTCTGCGAATTCTGCGGATTCTGCGTGAAAATATTATTCCGCGTGAGCTTTGGCATAGCCCATCCGTCTGTTTGTTTGTCTTTGTCGTTTTTATAGCCGTTTTAGACCATTTTTTCATCGGCTCCGACCGTTGTTGAAAAACATTAGACCTTTTTTTAACAACATCAGACCTTTTTCAAACAACATTAGACCTTTTTCAAACGAGCCGTCGCGAAATTTTCACGAGGATACACCAATTTTTCATATGCTCCTGCGAAGTTTTCAGGAGATTTTTCTTAACTTGCGCAGGATTTTTCTTTCGCTCAACACCACTATAATATGAGGTTTCAGATATTCCCTTCTTTTCTCGTAATAAAGCGCTGGGGCATGGCAGCCCTGCTCGTCTGCGTGGCAATGCTCGTGTGTGTGCCACAAGGTCTGCGTGCACAAGGGCCGAGCGCCGAGGTCACGTCATTGTTGCAAATGATGCGCAATGCCGCCGCCTTCGACCACAACTTTCCCCGCGAGAAGGTGTATCTGCATCTGGACAACAATGCCTACTACGAGGACGAAACGATATGGTTCAAGGCCTACGTCGTACGCGCCGCTGCCCATACTGCAGCGCCAGTGAGTCGTGTGCTCTATGTCGACCTGCTGGACGCCGGCGGTCGCTTGGTGGAGCAAGCCGTGCTCAAGGTCGATTCGATGGGCAGAGCCGAGGGCAAATTCTCCCTGGCCTTGCCCGTCAAACAAGGCTTTCACGAAATCCGTGCCTACACCCGCGAGATGGTCAATTGGGGCGCAGAGGCCTGCTATAGCCGCGTGATCCCCGTATTCGAGCGCCCCGTGGCACGACGCAAGACGATGCATGTCGACGACCTGCTCTCGGCGCCACTCACCCTGGACTATCCCGCCGACAACGACGAACCCACACAAATGCATCCCCGCCGCATCAGCGCAGATACGGCTGCCGCACCACAAGTGCAGTTCTATCCCGAAGGCGGCGCTCGTGTCGAGGGACTGCCCCAACGTGTGGCGTTTCAGATCGAGGGAACGGCAAAACAATGCGCCGAAGCGGTGCTCAAGATATACACCCACGACGGACAGGAGTTGACCACCTGCACCGCCCTGCACGACGGGATGGGCACCTTCCTGATGACGGCACAAGCAGACGGCGGCTATGCTATGCTGGATGGCAAACGCTACGAACTGCCCGAACCCTCGGCTGTAGCAGATGCGGTGCTGTCTCTGCAAGCCCTGGGCACAGGCGCCGCCTATCAGGTGCAGATGCGCCCCGATCAGGTCAGTGCCGACCGCACCCTGGGGGTGATGGTGATGCATGGCGGTCGCGTGTGCTATGCCGACACCTTGCGCACTATGGGTGGTATGGCCGAGGGCGAAATCGACGCCACGGCACTGCGCCACGGCGTGCATACACTCTATCTCTTTGACGCCTCGGGCCGATGTCTGGCACAGCGTCTATTTTGGCAGGAAGCCGACCTGCCCCGTGCCCAAGTCAAGGTGCGACAAAGCGCCCGCCAGTACGAACCCTATGCCCCCATCGCACTCGAATTTGAGGTGACAGACCAGCAGGGCACGCCGCTCCAGACAGACTTCTCGCTTTCTGTGCGCAGTGAGTCGGGCGAAATGGTGCAAGGCACAGATATTGGCGCCAGTGTATCGCTGTTGCTCGCCTCCGAAGTGCGCGGTTATATTCACCGTCCCCACGACTATTTCTCCCCC
>JAGKTZ010000018.1 GCA_021153165.1 Prevotellaceae bacterium | reverse complement strand
TGCTTACATTGAGGCTATTGACTCCACTTATGTATTTGACGAATCAATCGGTCTTACACATTGGAGCAATGAAAATATCAGTTATAATACCTACCTATAAGCCGCAAGATTATCTTTGGGAATGTTTGGATTCGTTGGTAGCACAGACTTTTCCCAAGGAGAATTTTGAGGTTATTTTGGTGTTGAATGGGTGCACAGAACCTTATAAATCGGCTATAGAGAGATATATTGCAAAAAAGATGAATGGTATGAATATCAACTTTATTCATACTGAAGTGGGTGGCGTTTCAAATGCACGCAATTTGGCGTTAGACCAAGTAAAAGGCACATTTGTTACTTTTTTGGATGACGATGATTATTTAAGTAAAAGTTGTTTACAAGAAATGTTGTCACTTCAAAATGGAGACGCAGTGGTAGAATGTTATCCGTATGCTTTTGAAGATGGAGACAAACAAATTAAGCAACAGAAATATGGATTAACAGAAACGTATGAATATTGTGTATCCCATAATTGCAATAAATTAAACTCTACTGCAAGAAAGTTCTTTTCTGGTCCTTGTATGAAACTAATACCTCACTCTTACATTGGAGATAAACGCTTTGATATAAGGTTTAAAAACGGTGAGGATAGTTTGTTCATGTTCTCCATTTCGGATAAAATAAGTAATATTGTTTACACTTCTAAAAATGCCATTTATTATAGACGTTATAGAAATGGTAGTGCTACAAAATCTATTCGTTCTAAACGAGAACGAATTAGTAATATTTTGAAGTGTATAAAAGTTTTCACAACCTTCTATTTGAAAGGTGGATATAGTAATTATTTTTACGCTACTCGAATATTAGCTGAATTTAAGTGTCTCTGTCAAGTAATATTTAAATAACAAGTTTTTCCTTATGTTTTTTTGTTATAAAGTTGTAATCTGGGCGGCAGATGATTTTAATTCATTAGGTCTTCTTCGCGAGTTAGGAAAACACGGAGTTGATATATTCTTTCTTATCAAGGGTAAGAAAGGGTATGCAGCACAAAGTAAATATTGTGTCAATTATAAGGAAACAAGTACATATCAAGAGGGATATGACTCCCTGATGAAAATTTATAAGAATGAAGAGTACAAACCTATTATAATCACTTCTGGAGATGGAATAAGTGTCTTTATAGATCAACATAAGGATGAATTAGGAAAGTTCTTTATCATTCCTGGTACATCTAAAAAAGGTGAATTAGAAAAGTATACCGATAAGAATGCGATGACGCAATTAGCAGTTGAGATAGGTATATTGTGTCCAGAATCGAAATACTGCCAATGGGATACTAATATTGATGATGTTAAGTACCCATGTTTGATAAAACCCAGTCATCAAAAGCCTGGGCATTACAACGAATTTAAGTTCAAAGTATGTAAAAATAAAACAGAACTAAAACGTACTCTAAAAGTAGTTCGCCATGATTCAGAATTTATTTTACAGCGTTGTATTCAAAAGGAGAAAGATCTTTTAGTTTATGGTGCACGAATGTGGGATGGAAATACAATTCTTGCAGGTAGTTTAATTAGAGATAGGCAGACAGAAGATGGTTCTAGTTCGCATGGCTTATTAACTTCAAGTATCCCCAATGGAGTAAACACATCTAAAATTTCTGAATTTCTAGACAGAATTGATTATCATGGACTTTTTAGCTTTGAATATGGTTTGCTTGGCAACGAAGCGTATTTCTTTGAAGTTAATCTACGTAACGATGGCACTTCACATTATTTCTACCAAGCAGGTGCAAATTTACCTTTAGCATACGCTATGAGTTGTGCAGGAATGGATTATTTACAAATCAGCACAAGTGTTAAAGAGAACTGTTGGTATATAGATGAATTGTTTGATTGCGAGAATGTGATTAATGGGACGCTATCTATTAAGCAATATAAGAAAGATAAGCAAGAGGCAACGGTATTTAAATATTGGGATGCAGAAGATATCGGACCATGGCAATATATGAGAAAACGCAGAATGAAAAAGATGTTTCAAGATATGCTGCTAAAAAGATTCCGTGTTTATATCATATATGTACTAGATAAATTAGGATTGCGCAAATGAAAAAAATAATACTAATGTTTCATGACGTATACCATGAATCTCCTTCTGAAAGTGGTTATTTAGGTACAGGCCCAGATTTATATAAACTATCTGAGTCTAATTTTGTTAATTTAGTTCACTATATCAGTGAGTTCAAAAATAAGAATAATTTTGTCTTTACATTTGATGATGGCGGCATTTCATTTTATACTATCATTGCTCCAATACTAGAAAGATATAATTTAAAAGGAGTATTTTTCATCGCAACAGATATGATAGGTAAGGCAGGATTTATGAGCGCTGAACAAATTTTAGATTTAGATCGAAGAGGACATATTATCGGTTCTCACTCACACACTCATAGACGATTGTCTTCTATACCCCCAGACGAAGTTTATAATGAATGGCATACGTCTAAGAATGTACTAGAGTCAATTTTGGGACATAATGTAACAGTTGCATCAATACCAAACGGCTATCAATCAGATTTTGTTTTATCAGAAGCATCTAGGTGTGGATATACCGAAATGTACACATCTGCGCCGACTTGTAGAGTTAGCAGAAAACATTCTTTAAACTTATATGGTCGCTTTGTGATGATGAAAAGTGTATCAATTATGGATTTAAGCAGATTAGATTTTAGTATCATTAGATCATATCTATTTATCCGTGCTAAAATGTTGTTATTCATACAAAAACTTTTAGGACAATACTACAAGAAAATAAGAAATGCTATACTAAAATAAGGAGGTATGTATATGAAGAAATTTAAAGTTGGATACACAACTGGTGTGTATGATATGTTTCATATCGGTCATCTTAATATTTTGCGTAGAGCAAAGGAACAATGCGATTTTTTGATTGTTGGTGTGACAACAGATGAGCTATGCTATAGCAGAAAGCAAAAGTATCCTATCATCAACCAAGAGGAGCGTAAGGCTATCGTTGAGGCAATACGATATGTGGACAAAGTGGTATATCAGTCTGATATGGAGAAGGTACGCCCTGTTAAAGAATTGGGTGCAGATGCAGTATTCGTGGGTTCGGACTGGAAAGGTACTGATGCATGGAATCAGTATGAAAAGGATTTTGCAGAGGTCGGTTGTACTGTGGTGTACCTAGATCATACAGACGGCATATCTTCAACAACATTACGTGAAAAAATACAAGGATAAAATGGAATATTTAATGAGGACAAAATTGAAGGATGATTACAAGATTCTTCAATTACAAAACTGCATTTTAAGTGTTGCTAAATACTTAAACGATTTTTGCGAAAAACATGAGATTGATTACTGTTTAATGGGTGGAAGTGCACTAGGTGCTGTTCGTCATAAGGGTTTTATTCCATGGGATGATGACTTAGATATTTTTATGCGTCCTGACGATTATGAAAAATTCCGCAAAACTTTTCAAGAAGAAGGCGATAAGGCACAATTCTATTTACAGGAATGGGGAGCTAGTAACGGAATGGTAACTTTAGCAAAATTACGTTTAAACAAGTCTGCTCTGATTGAAAAGGATTTAGAAGGTTGGGATGTACATCAAGGTGTATATGTGGATATCTTTATCTTACATACATGTCCTGACAATCGTATTAGCAGACTCAATCAGTTCGTTTGGGCTAAATATCTTGTTACCAAAGGGGCAGCTAATAGAGAATATAAGAAAGATGGTTTGATAGGTTTGCTTATTAAAATATGTAGATTGTTTCCCAAACGATTCTTGTTGAATTATGCTTTGACACAAGTCTATAAATACAGAAACCAGGATTCTCAGAACTTCTGTCATTTTATGGGACGAGCAATGCTTAAAACAGGTTTATACAAAAGAGAATATTTTCATGCGACCAAAAAGGTTCCATTTGAAACCATTAATTTAAATGTACCTGTTTTAGTAGAGGATTATTTAAAAGATAGGTGGGGGGACTATATGCGTATCCCACCATTTGAAGAAACTCTGAAATACAAACATAGTTGGAAATGGAGTGCAACCGAAGCTTTCCCTGGATTAAAGGAAGATTCTAATTATCATGACGAAATGTATTTGTTAGCATGAAAAATTCTATAGTAGCCGTAATCATCCCCACCCTAAATGAAGAACGTTTTATTTCAAAGTGTTTGGATTCTGTAATTGCTCAAAGCTATCCATTGGAGAAAATGGATATTATGGTAGTTGATGGGGGAAGTAAGGATAAAACTTGTGAAATCGTAGAAGCTTATCACAAGAAATATGAGAATATTAGATTGCTAAACAATCCAGGCAAGATTCAGTCTATAGCCTTCAATATAGGGGTGAAAGCATCTTCGGCACCTTATATAGTAAGATTGGATGCACATGCACTCTATGACAAAAAGTATATTGAATTATGCGTTAAAGGACTAGAGGAGAGCGACAAAAGAGGTAACGTAGGAGGAATGTGTCAAATTCTGCCTCAAAACGACTCATTATGGGCAGAGACCAATGCCATTTTAAACTATTCTAAGTTCGGTATCGGTGGAGCTTCTTTTCGTGTAGGTGCAGAGGCAGGTAACGTAGATACCGTTCCTTTTGGTGCATTCCCAAGATCTGTAATTGAAAAAATTGGCGGTATGCGAGAGGATCTTCCAAGAGGTGAAGATAATGAAATAAATTCACGTATTAATAAAAATGGATACGATATCTATTTTAATCCACAAATTATTAGTACCTACTATGCTCGTCCAACCTTAAAGGCTTCTGCAAAACAAATGTATGCCAATGGTGAATCGATAGGTATTTTGTATTATATCGATAAAGAAGCTATAGGACTAAGACACATGATACCTTTGATATTTGTTTTGGGTATTATTTTCGGTGGACTCTTATCCATTTTCTTCCAACCCTTGTTATACGCATATATTGCAGGAGTTTCCCTCTACATTGTATGTGATATTATGGCTGCATTGCAATGTGCCGTGAAACATGGTATGAAATTCTTTTTTCCTTTAGCACTACTTTTCTTTGTCGTTCATATCTCTTATGGATTTGGTACTATAAAAGGTCTCATTAAAAAGAAATACTAAATATATCATTATGAATACAAAATTAAGAAACGTACCTTTCTCTCCCCCCGATATGAGTGAGGAGGAAATTCAAGAGGTGGCGCAGGCGCTTCGCTCTGGTTGGATCACTACTGGTCCTAAGACTAAAGAATTTGAAAGACAGATTGCTGCATATTGCCATACAGACAAGGCGGTGTGCCTGAACTCGGCTACGGCTTGTATGGAGTGTATCCTCCGTGCATTGGGCGTGGGTCCTGGTGACGAAGTAATTACTTCTGCATATACTTATACTGCGACAGCCAGTGTGACTTGCCACGTAGGTGCTACTGTAGTAATGGTAGACACTAAGCCTGGTTCATTCGAAATGGATTATGACAAGTTGGCAGAAGCAATCACTGAACGTACAAAGGTGGTCATCCCTGTAGACTTGGCTGGTGTGGTATGTGACTATGACCGCATCTTTGCTGCAGTGGAAAGTAAGAAGCATTTGTTCTGTGCTGCCAATGACTTGCAGCGTGCTTATGGTCGCGTGGTGGTGTTGGCAGATGCTGCGCATGGTTTTGGTGCAAAGCGTGGCGGTAAGATGTGTGGTGAGATTGCTGACTTCACTTCTTTCTCCTTCCATGCGGTGAAGAACCTGACGACAGCCGAAGGTGGTGCATTGACTTGGGTGAATTGTGAGGGAGTGGATAACGAAGCACTCTATAAGCAGTTCCAATTGCTCTCGCTCCATGGACAGAACAAGGATGCTTTGGCAAAGACACAGCTCGGTGCATGGGAATATGATATCATTGCTCCTTTCTACAAGTGCAACATGACGGATGTGATGGCTGGTATTGGACTGGCACAGTTGCGACGCTATGAGGGTATGCTGAATCGTCGTCGCGCAATAATCACACGCTACAATGAGGCATTGAAGGACCAGGCTGTGCAGGTGTTGCCCCACTATCCTGCTGATGATGCTACTACGGCATCTAGTGGTCACCTCTATATCTGTCGTTTGCTCAACAAGACCACTGAGGAACGCAACGAAATCATCATTAAGATGGCTGAACGTGGCATTGCATGCAATGTGCACTACAAACCGCTGCCCATGATGACAGCATACAAAGCTCTTGGTTTTGACATTGCGGACTATCCCAATGCTTATGACATGTACCACAACGAGATCACCTTGCCTCTCAATACGAAGATGACGGATGAGGATGTGGAATATGTGATTGAGAATTTCTTGGAATTGATTAAATAACGTTGACGGTGACCAAAAACGTTGACGTTATTGTTAATTGTTAGCGTTAATCGTTAGCGTTAATCGTCAACGTTAATCGTTAAAGTAAAATTAAACTAAAAATGAAACGTTTATTCGATATTATAGCAAGTGGTTGCGGACTCGTTGTTTTGAGTCCGCTCCTCTTGATTATTGCCATCTGGATTAAGTGTGATTCAGAAGGACCTGTGTTTTACAGACAAGTGCGAGTAGGAAAGAACAATAAGGACTTCCGTATTTATAAGTTTCGCTCAATGAGAACGGGTGCTGACAAGGCTGGATTGATTACTGTTGGTGGTAGAGATCCTCGCGTGACTCGTTCAGGATATTATATTCGTAAGTATAAACTAGATGAATTGGCACAACTAATCAATGTATTTGTAGGGGACATGAGTTTGGTTGGTCCTCGTCCTGAGGTTCGCAAATATGTAGATATGTACACTCCTGAGCAAATGCATGTGTTGGATGTTCGTCCTGGTGTAACAGATTTGGCTTCAATCCGCTATCGTAACGAAAATGAATTGTTAGAAAAAGCAGAAGATCCCGACAAGTACTATATCGAGGTGATCATGCAGGATAAGCTCCGCATTAACTTGGAATATGTGGCTAACCACTCGTTTTGGTATGACATTAAACTGATCTTTGGTACATTTTGGGCGATTGTGAAGGATTAGGGGGATGTTGAAACATTAACGTTGACCTTGACGCTGACGATTAAGGGTTAAAGGTTAAAGGGGGTAGGTTATAGGTTAAAGGTTAAAGGTTGACGTTAACCTTAACTTTGAGGGTAGATGGATATATGAATGAAGGTACAACTATTATTGTGGGGGCTGGAGCTGTTTTAGATTTCAATCACAAGGGGATTGTCCCTTTAATGAAAAATATTACAGAAGAAATTTTAAATTTAGGCATTACAAAAGTTGATGGGACTAAATGTCTATTAATAAAAGACTTGCATAATCATATTATCAGTAGATTAGAACAAGTTGGCAGACCAGAAGTAACTAGATTATCCCCTCCTCAAGTAAATTTTGAGGATATGCTACATATCCTAGAAATGTGCCTTGCATATAGTTCATGTTGGCACGATGAATATCTGCATTGGCCTGCATTTCCCCTATTCGGTTGTCTATTTGATCCTAAACCTTTTCTTAAAAAGTATAATTCAATAGAATTTGCAAGAGCAGCTTATTCGTTAGAAAAAAGAGTTATGGATATTATTAATCAATATGACTCTGATTTCAACAAAGATGTATATTCAGAAGGGTGGTATCGTTCTTTTTGGAACTCGATAGGTAGAGCAGATATTTTCACATTGAATTATGATTCTACCATAGAAAATAGTCTTGATTCTTATGAGGATGGATTCGTAACTAACATCTGTGAAGAGGGTTATTATCGTTTCTCCCCTAAAAAATATTTTGAGAATCCTGACAAAAAAACAACAATCTCACATCTTCATGGAAGTATATTATATAGCGAAGCAAAATCTTTTCCATTTAAATATAGTATAAGAGATTTAGTTAAAAATAGGGATTATACAACCGCCTGCAGCAATCGCATCAATTATCAATGTGCTCCTTGTAATCAAGCAAAAGAACAATATATACAACCTTATATTATATCCGGAGCAAGAAAGACTGATAAAATGCTTTATGCTCCTTATAACACCTACCTTTCTAACCTTGCCAGAAAAGTTATGGTAAATAAGAGGTTGATAATTATTGGATACTCTTTGGGGGATTTATATTTAAACGAGATTCTTAGTCTTGGTATGGACGCCCATGGTAAAGACTTCAAGGTTGTTATTATAGATAAATATTCGCCAAATATAAACACTTATCCATCTTTATTACAACACATAAGAAATAAGTGTTCATCAGGGACATATACCTTTATCTCAAGATTAGCACAAGATAGATTGTATATAGAAATTGGGCAGAAAGAATATCCTCTCACAGTATCAAATTATGATACACCAATTATTTCTAAAAATGGGAACCTTTTAATGTGTATTGGTGGATTCAAAAACACTGTAGAAAAGCATTTTGATATAATAAAAGATTTTTTAAATTGAATAACATACTTTACTACATATTGAGTTGTGCCATAAATGGTACGGAACTTGAGGTGGAGCGCTTGAAAGATGTGACGCCTGAAGGATGGCAGGAAGTATATCTATTGGGGAAGGCACAGGGGGTGACAGGATTGCTCTTCGACAAGGTGAAGACGTTGCCCAAGGAGGTGGCACCACCCAGAGAGGTGGTGATGCAATGGATGTCGCACACAATGTCAATAGAGAAGCAGACAAAAGCGCTATACCAAAAGAGTGCGGAGTTTGCTGAACTGATGGCTCAAGAGGGAATACAAACAATGGTGCTGAAGGGATTGGCATTGAGTGGGTATTACCCTAATCCGTGGCATCGAGAATATGGTGATTTGGATTGCTATCTGTATGGGGTGAAGGGTGGAAAAGTGCAATGGGAGGGTTGTTATGAGCGTGGAAATTGCGTTGCTGAGGCGCATGGCATTGAGGTGAAGCGGGGATTCTATAAGCATTCTCATATTAAATATAAGGGGATGGAGGTGGAAAACCATCAGTTTGCTTTACCCATTAAAGACGGGGCTGAAATGAAGGAGTTGGAGCGCGAGTTGCGGAGACAAGTGGCAACGACTGAACGACTGAAGCAAATCGGGCAAACACATCTATACAGACCATCAGCTGATTTCACAGCTTTATTCTTGACGGCTCATAGTTTGGGTCATTTCTTGTTTGAAAGTATTAAGTTGCGCCATGTGCTGGACTGGGCTTTCTTTGTTAAAGCGGAACATCAGCATATTGATTGGGATAACTTCTGGAAGTGGTGTGAACGTATGAAGTACACGCGTTTCGTGATGTGCTTGAATCATATCTGTGTGCATTATCTCGGAATGGAGTTACCCAACGAGGTGAATAGGACTGAACCAGCCATTCCAAAATTGGGAGATAGAATGTTGGACGATATCTTCAGTGGATATAGTCTTTACACTCAAAATCACACTGGATTGATGCACCGTGTCATGATTATCAAGAGTTACCTTAAAGGACTGTGGAAGTTCAACGAGGTGCACCAACGTAATGCGTTCTGGCTGATGGCACGAGGGACTCATTTGTTGTTTAGTATGATAAAAACATTTTTAACAATATTAATAACTGCGAGTACGCTATAATTTGCTAACTTTGTACTCGTAAAATGAACTTCTTATGTGTAAATTTTCGGAGGATAGTAAACAGAAACTGGGAAATACAATTATTTATATTGCAGAGCGTACGCCCCAATTAAGCAAAACTAAGTTGCTAAAATTGTTATTTCTCATGGAAGAGTATATGGTAAAAAGATATCATGTGCCGTTCCTTGCTTTGCCATATGAAGTTTGGCAAGCTGGTCCTGTAGCAAAGGATGTTTTTATAGATTTGTCAGATGGTGTTGTCTTGTTGAAAGATTTTATCAAGACAAAGATGATAGATGGTGCCATGTATATTTTTGCTATAAAACCCTTTTCAGAGGATGAATTTTCAGAATGCGAGATTGAGATGATGGATGAAGTCATCAAGAGGCATGGTAATAAAACAGCCACACAACTTGTAGCAGAGGTGCATAAAGAAGGGACTCTTTGGCACAATGTCGCACAAGAAAAAGGATTATTAGAAGATTTTGATAATGGTGTGTCAAACAATTCGTCTTTCCTAATAGATTTTTCTATAGGACTTTCAGAATGCGCCAAGGCTGATTATCTGGAAAGTTTATCCATTCGTCAAACTGCAAATATTTTAAAAGCACAAGTTAATGTTTGAGGTTGGTAGCTTATTGTACTTTGAACCATTTATATTCAAGAATGGAGCAAAACCTAAGAATAAATATATGATTGTATTGGGAGGAGATTCAGAGGGGCAAATGATATTAGCATCTTTGCCAACATCTAAAGATCATGTTCCAAGCGATATCGTTGTAAATATAGGTTGTATTGATTTGCTCAATCGACAAGTTAATGTATTTGTATTTCCGGCAAAGAAGACGATTGCTTATACTCAACAGGGTGCCCCTTTTTCTTTTAAAGTCAATACGTTTGTTTATGGTTCTGATATAGACTCATATCCAGTATTAACTTTAAATCAACAAATATCGGAACTTTCTACAAATGTGAAAGTTATTGGCAAACTAGCAGATGATTGTTTTTCAACTCTAATAAATTGCCTTAAGGACTCCAAGATGGTGAAAAATAAGTTCAAGCATATGTTGTAAATGTATTAAAACAACATTAAATATCTTGTTTTTAGATAGTTCATGGCTTGATTATGCGTTTATATTTGCAGAAACTTTGGGACATGTAACAATATAAGCGTACTTTTGACGCTATACAATTAACGTTATAAATAAAAAAGCCACCGTCATAGTGCCAAACTGACGGTGACTTTGGAAGAACTCAAAGTCGTGCTGCAACACGAATTGAGTGAGACCAATTTAAATTATAAATAATTGGGAGTATTCTTCGCTTTATATGAAGCCCAATTTTTCACTTCAGAGACCATCAAAGCATCATCAGAATCTATGAATTGCATAAAATGGTCTCTGACATTTTTTGCCGTATTGTTATCTACTAAATTTAAGCACCATGTAGATTCCAATACTGGTTTTGCCTTGAAACGATTCAGCTCGTCATAAAGTTTCTGATAATCCCTTTGATTACGCAAATCATATGATATTATAAATAATTTCATCGTAAACATTTTAATTATCAACTGTTAATTGCCCTTGGTAACGGAAGGAACTCCGCCATCACAAAGTCACACAAAGTTATTACATCCATGTATAATGACGTAAAAGATAAAATTTATGGATAACACAAGGCAAACAATAGCATGCGAAATATAAACAAAGGCGCCAAGTGAGGGAGACTCATTTGGCGCCTTTGTTGTATCTGCGGGTTTGGGGTTAGATCCAGAATTTGGCGGTTTCGCGGGGGAGTTCAGTTTCGGTGGCGGTGTCTTTCAGGAGTTCGTAGAGTTTGCTGGCGTAGACTACGTCGTGGAGTCCGAGTCCGATGTTGTAGCTGAGGATGCGCTCGTCGTCGTTGGTACGTCCGGGTTTGAGACCTTCTATGGTTTCTTGGATTTCGGCAAATTGCTTGAAGCGGTCGAAGTATTTGAAGCCGCAGACGTGGGCGGTGTCGTCTGCGAAGACTTTGTCGAAGAAGAGGTCGCAGTTTTGGAAACCACGGGTGTGGACGGGTACTACTAAACAGCCTTTGCGGAAGAGGGTGTCGTCGTCGCACAACAGGCCGTCGGCTTCGGTGATACAGCTGACGATGACGTCGGATTGGGCTACAATTTCTTTGGCTGTGTCGCAAATGGTGAACTGCACATTATCAAATGCTTTGAAGCGCTCAATAAAGGATTCGGCCTGGTCCTTGTAGCGTAGCAATAGGACGTGGTGCATCACTTGGGGCTCGGAGTCGAGCAGGCAGAGCAGTGTGGCGCGTCCTGTATTGCCGAGACCGATGAAGCCATAAGTCTGAGCGTCGGATTTGCGGAAGGTCTGAATGGCCAGAGTTGCGACGGCTCCTGTGCGCATTGTGGTGATCCAGTCTGCATCCATCATCGCTAACAGGTTTCCGCCTTTGGAATCATATAATAATATGTCGCCACCGAGTGCGGGAGTGGCACCTTTGATACGGTGCACTAGTTTCACGCCGAAGTAGTTGTGTGGGGCGGGCAACAAACAGGGCATGGTATTGAAGAAGTCGTTGCCCTGGGGATGCAAACTGATCTTGGCGGGCAATTGCGCCTGGGATTTGAGTGAAAAACTTTCTTTTACCCATTCCACACATTGGGCGGGGGCGATATTTAATGACTTGATTTGGGGTTGGGTGATTAGTTTCATTTTTTTAGGGGACTAGGGACAAGGGACTAGGGACAAGAGTCAACAGACAAGGGACAAGGGACGAGAGACTAGAGTCAAGAGACTAGGAACTGGGGGCGTTGTTTTTTAAGATATTCTGAGAATTTATATATTCCGCTGGATATATTTGAGACTTGTTCTTGGAGATATTCGCGTTGCTCCTTTGTACAATATTCTAAATCTTCGCACAAATATAGCATACTTTTTACTTCTGAGTAACTGCCTCTGGAGATATTGAGGAAATTGACGAATTTAGCATCTGAACCGGACTCAAATCCTTCTGCTATATTATTCATAATTGATACGGCTGCCCTTTGAATTTGATCTTTGAAGCCCAAATCATGATTGTTCTTCATTAAATCATATATTTCTTTTACAAAGATTCTGGCATCGCACCAAATACGTAAATCTTCTACTTTTCTCGTTGACATATACTTCTTTTAAATAAGGTCCATGATTCTAGTCGATAGACTCTTATCCCTTGTCTCTTGACTCTTGACCTTTAAACACAGTAAGGAATGTCTTGGGGCATGGCGTTTCAAATGACATGTGGTCTCCGAGTATGGGATGATAGAAGTTGAGGCGGAAGGCGTGGAGGGCGAGGCGGCCGATGGGGTCGTCACCATTGCCGTATTTGATATCGCCACAGACGGGGTGACCGAGGTCCTGCATGTGTACGCGGATTTGGTTTTTGCGACCAGTTTCAAGTTTCAGTTCGACCAGGGAGTAGTGGTCGTTGGAGCGAAGTACTCGGAAGTGTGTGATGGCCAGTTTGCCGCCATTGTCTGTTGGCGAGGAGCAGGTGATATAGTTTTTGTTGTCTTTCAACCAGCTCTTCACGGTGCCTTCGTTTTGTTCCATTCGGCCTGATACCAGGGCAATATATCTGCGGTCTGTCACGATCTCGCTCCAGTTGTTTTCCAGGATTTGTTCTGCTTGCATCGTTTTGGCATAGACCAGGAGGCCTGAGGTATCGCGGTCCAGGCGGTGTACAACGTGTGCGGTGTAGGACTTGCGGTTCTTACGGAAATAGTTATCGAGCACTGTCTTCACGCTCATGATATTGGGTTTGGGCGACATTGACAGTATACCCACATTCTTTTCGATCACAACGATATCTTTGTCCTCGTACTCCATTTTCACGAACTTGTTGGTCAGTGTCGCTTTGGGTTTGTGTGCGCTCACTTCGACAGCATCTCCAGTATGCAGGGCGTAGTCATGACGCGTCTGAGGCTTACCATTCACCTTGACGCCACTGCCAGAGAGTATCAATTTGGCTTTGTTGCGACTGACGCCGTTCATGGCTATCATCAGGAATTCCAACAGTTGTGCGGGTTCCTTCACATGGTATACGGTCGAGGGATTTTTCTTTCTATACATATTTGGAATGTTTGACGATTAACATTGAAAATAGGACAATGACGTATTAACGATATGATTATTTCAACAACGTGATTGAACAGATTGAACTGTTTTTGCTAGCGCATTGAGACGAAACATGGAATCTGTTTCATCTATGGCATCGTGTTGTTTTTTATTTTTAACAACGTGATTGAACAGATTGAACTGTTTTTGCTAGCGCTTTGAGACGAAGCATGGAATCTGTTTCATCTGTGACATTGTGTCGTTTTTTATTTTTAACAACGTGATTGAACAGATTGAACTGTTTTTGCTAACGCATTGAGACGAAGCATGGAATCTGTTTCATCTATGACATCGTGTTGTTTTTTATTTTTAACAACGTGATTGAACAGATTAAACTGTTTTTGCTAGCGCATTGAGACGATGCATGGAATCTGTTTCATCTGTGACATCGTGTCGTTTTTTATTTTTAACAACGTGATTGAACAGATTAAACTGTTTTTGCTAGCGCATTGAGACGAAGCATGGAATCCGTTTCATCTGTGACATCGTGTTGTATTTTATTTTTAACAACGTGATTGAACTGTTTCTTTATGATTTCTCGCGATAGCCAGGAGCCCAGGGGCGGGGTTTGGGGTTTAATATTTGGCGACAAATTTACTGCAATAATTCGGTTTATTCGTGAATCGCGTTATGATTTTTGTTCGACGGAAGGCTTTTTACTTTGCATTTTTTTCTTTATTAACAAGTTTAAAGGTGAAATAATGCCACATTATTTGCCTATTCTGTTATAAAATCGTAACTTTGCAACGATGTGTAAAGGCTGCGGTACTGCCAATCGCATTATTGAAGCAGTAAATTAATCTCAATCTTTAAAATATCTTTTAGACGATGAAACATTATTTTCTTTTAGGTTTGACGCTCTGCGCAGCAATGGTTTTCACTGGTTGTAAATCTAAGGACAGCGCTTACCGTGAAGCTTACGAAAGAGCAAAGGCTCAAGAACAACAAGCTACTACAGATGTAACTAACCAACAAACTACAACTGTTGTAACTCCTGCTCAACCCCAACAAACCACTACAACTGTAGATCACAGCGACGTTCGCACTATTCCTGGTGGCATCACTGTCGTTGCTGGTGCTAACCTCAAGGCTTATAGCGTAGTTGTAGGTAGTTTCGTTAACCAAACTAACGCAGTTGGTTTGATGAACACTTTGAATGGTCGTGGATACAATGCGACTGTTGTTAAGACTAACGAAACTATCAAGGGTCAAACTGGTTGGTTCCGCGTTATCGCTTCTTCATTTGACTATAAAGACCAAGCTGCTCAATCTCGTGACGAGTTGAAGGCAAGTTACCCTGGCGCTTGGTTGCTTTACAACAAATAATTGATTATCGCTGGATAATTCTTGAAAGGTCTCCACTAATGGGGACCTTTTATTTTTCAAGTAAAGTTGAATGAGTTTTCACACAGATGTGAATTTTGTCTCCACGTATCGCGGGTATTTTTTTATAATCAACTGATTCCACAGATTAAACTGTTTTATATCGCATGTAGAGACGTCCCATTGAGGCGTCTAGGGTTCTCCACGTATCACGGGTATCACGAGGATCAAAAGATACGTGTAGATACACGAGATACGCTGGAGACAGAACATCACGAAGATTTTATTTAACCACGAATGAACACAAATATACACTAATAAAGCCTCGGATCACGAGGATTAAAAAAGATACGTGTAGATACATGAGATACGCCAGAGACAAAAACACCACGAAGATTTTATTTAACCACGAATGAACACGAATGGGCACGAATTGTTTTTTCACAGGCAAAGTGGATTAAAACAACAGAATAAATACACACTACAAAATATTTGTGAAATTAGTGTAGATTCGTGGCAAAAAACACTAATAGGGGCTTGACACGGGATACTTCCACCTTTGAATAAGGTAGGAGGCGGCTCGGGAAAGCAAATATTAAAAAACTGCGGTTTTCATTTTAACTGGCGCTCGCCTTTCCACCTTTGAATAAGGCAGGAGGCGACTCGGAAAAGCAAATATTAAAAAACTGCGTTTTTCATTTTGCTTTCCGCTCGCCTTTCACTACCTTTGTACTCAGAAGGATAAAGGAATGATAGGTGGAGGAAAAGGCGACCTGTCGCTCAAAACTTAAAATGCTTACGAAAATCAATTAATAACCTCAATAAAATCTGAATTACTATGGCTATCGAAAAGACATTAGTACTACTGAAACCTTGTACCTTGCAACGCGCTTTGGTAGGCGAAATCGTGAACGTATTTGAACGCAAAGGTTTGAAGATCTGCGGCATGAAGATGATGATGCTCACTGACGAATTGCTGAGCGAGCACTATGCGCATTTGAGCGAAAAACCTTTCTTCCAACGTGTGAAGGATGCGATGATGACTGCACCTGTAATCGCTATGTGCCTGGAAGGCGTTGATGCTATCGCTGCTGTTCGCGCATTGGCTGGACCTACCAACGGACGTAATGCTGCGCCTGGTACTATCCGCGGTTCGTATTGCATGAGTTTCCAAGAAAATATCGTACATGCGAGCGATTCACCCGAAACTGCTGAGGTGGAACTGAATCGCTTCTTCCGCCCAGAAGAAATCATCGAATGGAAACAAACTACATTTGATTGGCTCTATGCTAACGATGAATTTTAATTGACCCAATATAAAATATTATATAGGAGGATGCACACTGTTACAGGTTGGTGCATCCTCTTTTTGTTTTATATCATAGCAGAGCGGTTATAGCGAAATAAAGTATTTTAAGTTTCCACGTATCGCGGGGATCTCGTGTATCTTTCTCGCAGATGTTTTGGTCTCACGCAGAATCCACAGAATTCGCAGAGGGCAATCGCTCCGCTCGTGCTTGCCATTCGGGACATTCTGCACTATTCCTCTGAGTCAGGGGAAGTACCGCCTTAGGCGGGGAAGGGGTATGTAATTCAACGTATCTTGTATGAATTTTCCGTGTAGATACGAGAGATACGCTGGATACAAAAATACCACTAACGTATTGTGGAACCACGAATGGGCACTAGTGGGCACTAATAGGACTTCATAGGTAGGTGGATTGAAGCATAAGGGAATGAATACACAAAAATATTTGTGAAAATTAGTGAGGTTTCGTGGTTAAATAGCCCTATAGGTCAAAGTTTTAGAGAATAAATCAGTCCTTGTGTTCTTCCACCTTTCTCTTTTTCAAGAATTCAGACATGACGCGTCCTGCCTCGGCATATCCTTCATGATACAATGAGGTGAGCTTCACGACATCACTTTCCAATCGGTCCACGACTATGGGCAATTGCGGGCGAATCACCAGCACCTTACCTTCGTCCTCCATACGTTCGATCATTTCCAACTGACGGTTGTAATACTCGTTCATGTGGCTCAACACCATACGCAGACGTGGATATTCGGAGTAAATGATTTTGGGTATACGAAAGTCCTTGTCTGAGGCACGATAACCGCGATTGCGCGTCAGTACGACGACGTTGAAATCGTGTCCTGTCTTTATGGCACGCTCCACGGGAATAGAATCCACAATTCCACCATCCAACATCGGGATGCCATCCACGTGAACAATAGAACTGACAAATGGCAAACAACTCGACGCCTTCACAATGTCTATCAAGCGCACAGGAACATGATCTTCTGACAGATAGCAAGCCTTACCCGTCCGCGCATTGGTCGTCACCATTTCAAAAAGGCATGGGTTCGAAAAACATGCATCAAAGTCAAATGGCAAGATTTCATGGGTCATCGTATCGTACATAAAGTTGCGATCAAAAATACTACGTTGCGACCACACATATTTCAGTCCGATATACTTGTACTTCTCCAGCATATCGATATTGCTAAGTTTGGCACGACCTCGCTGGTGACTCATATACGACAAACCATTGCAAGCCCCAGCTGATACACTGACGGCATAGGAAAATTCTATATCATGGTCCATGAAGTAATCCAGCACACCACTTGTAAAGACGCAACGCATTCCGCCTCCTTCAAGTACTAATCCTACATTTTTTTCAAACCTCATATATACAGTACATTAAATTATTGGGCAAATATAGCGCATTCCACGAAAAAAATGCGTATTTTTGCAACTATTAATACTTTACACCCTATATATTTGCAAACTGCAACGTCTGCCACAATCGGTCGACGAATATTATTTTCAAAAACTATCTACCTAAACACCTAAAATATGCTTTTTCAAAAATCCACTTATACTGAGCGCCGAAATGCCCTACGCCAATTGGTAGGCAACGGTCTCATTGTGCTCTTTGGCAACAATGATAGTCCTATGAACTATCCTGCCAATGCTTATAAATTCCGCCAAGATAGCAGTTTCCTCTATTTCTTCGGTCAGCACCGCGATGGTCTCGTTGGTGTGATTGATGCTGATTCGGGCGAAGAAACCCTCTTTGGCAACGAGATAGATATTGATGATATCGTATGGTATGGCGAAGTGACCAGTGTGGTACAAATGGCTGAGGAATGTGGCGTAGCAAAGACTGCACCGATGGCAGCACTCAGCGAATTGCTTAATCGTGCTAAGGCGGCAGGTCGCACTATCCACTTCTTGCCACCCTATCGTCACGAAACGATGCTCACCATCACCGACCTGCTCGGTATCCACCATAGTGCACAACGTGCGGCTGCTTCACAACGGCTGATTGATGCTGTCGTAAAATTGCGCCTGAAGAAAAGCGCTGAAGAAATCGAAGAGATGGAACGCGCGGCTGAGATTGGTTACGAAATGCACACTACAGCGATGCGTCTGTGTCGCCCTGGTGTGACCGAAGCTTACATCGGCGGTGTGCTGGATGGTATCGCATCAAGTCTGGGTGCTGTGCCTTCGTTCCAAAGCATCGTATCAATGCACGGCGAAATACTGCATGGTTATCCCTCAGCTCGTCCTCTGGAAGCAGGTCGTCTGCTTCTTTGCGACGCCGGAGCAGAAACACGCGAACACTACTGCTCGGACCACACACGTACCACTCCTATCTCTGGTAAATTCACTACAAAACAAAAGGAAATCTATGATATTGTCGTAGACTGTCACGACCTTGCCTTGACTCACGCACATCCTGGCACACGCTGGTGGGACGTACACTATGGCGTATGCTGCCTGATGACCGAGCGCCTGAAGGATTTGGGACTGATGAAGGGCGACGTGGACGAAGCTGTCAAGGCTGGTGCACATGCATTGTTCTTGCCCCACGGCCTTGGCCACGCTATGGGTATGGACGTGCACGATATGGAGGGACTCGGACAAGTCCACGTGGGCTATGATGCTGAAACACGCCCCGCCGACCAATTCGGTATCGCATCATTGCGCTTTGCACGCCGCTTAGAGGAAGGCCATGTCATCACTGATGAACCAGGCATTTATTTCATCCCTGCTCTGATTGATCACTGGCGCAAAGAAGGCATCAACAAGGATTTCCTCTGCTTTGACAAGATCGAAGAATACAAGGATATTGGCGGCATCCGTATCGAGGATGATGTGCTGATCACAGCAGATGGTTGCCGCTTCCTGGGCAAGCGTCTCATCCCCTATCACACAGCAGACGTAGAAGCGTATATTGCTGAGCATAGAGAATGTTAACTAGGCATGACGAATATTGAGAGATGAGAGATGAGAGATAAAAGTTGAGAGTTTAGAGTTTAGAGTTTAGAGAAGAACTCGTTTACCCGTTTACTCGTCAACTTATCAATTCGTCAATTTGTCAACTCGTACACAAGAATCTATTAATTTATAAAACTTTAGACCAATGAACAAGATTTTCATGACTGCCGCATTGGCATGCTTGGTTTCAGGCACTGCTATTGCGCAAGAAAAAGAGAACTCGGTAGAATATACCGTAGTGAAGGAAAACAAGATCACTTCTATCAAGGACCAAAACCAAAGTGGTACTTGCTGGGCATACTCTGCACTCGGTTTCTTCGAAGCTGAATTGCTCCGTATGGGTAAGGGCGAACACGACCTCTGCGAAAGCTTCCTCGTTTACAACACTTACATGGACCGCGCAGACAAGGCTGTGCGCACACACGGCGACGCAAGTTTCTCACAAGGTGGTTCTTTCTATGATGCAATCTACTGTCTTGAACACTATGGTATGGTACCACAAACAGCGATGCCTGCTCCAGGTGAACTCTACGGTGACTCACTCTTCAACTTCAACCAACTCGATGCTGTAGCTTCTGCTTATGTACAAGCTATTGCTAAGGGTAAGCAAAAGAAGATCACTTTGACTTGGAAGAGTGACTTGAGCAACATCTACAAGAACTACTTCGGCGAATTGCCAAAGGAATTCCGTCACAACGGCAAGACTTACACTCCACAGAGCTACGTGAAGAGTTTGGGTCTTAATCCTGCTGACTATGTATCGCTCACCAGCTACACTCACCACCCATTCTACTCAAAGTTCATCCTTGAAATCCAAGACAACTGGCGTTGGGCTGAAAGCTACAACCTCCCACTCGATGAGTTCATGGAAGTAATGGACCACGGTGTACGCAATGGTTACTGCTTCGCATGGGGTTCTGACGTCAGCGAAAAGGGTTTCGATGCTCGCAAGGGTGTTGCGACAGTGCCTGCTAATGGCAAGACAAATGACAAGACTGGTTCTGACGCTGCACGTTGGACTGGCGACAACTTCAAGGGTGGCGCTGTGATCAACACTGGCAACGATGAAATGACTATCACTCAAGAACTCCGCCAAAATGGTTACGACAACTGGGAAACTACTGACGACCACGGTATGGTAGTGTACGGTATTGCTAAGGACCAAAATGGCAAGGAATTCTTTATGGTGAAGAACTCTTGGGGTGAATATGGTCCTTACAAGGGTATGTTCTATGCTTCTAAGGCATTCGTTGCTTACAAGACTATGAACATCGTGATCCACAAGGACGCTCTTCCTAAGCACATCGCTAAGAAGTTAGGTTTGTAATTCGCATACCTATATATATTATATAAGGAGTCGGAACTATTCTGGCTCCTTATTTTTTTGAATCAATCGAAGGGCAGAAATAGCATTTGCATAAATCGGCAATATGAGTAAGTTTGGGATGAATTTTCCATGCAGATACGAGAGATACGCCGGAGTTTTGTCTCCACGTATCACGCGTATCTCGTGTATTTTTTCATAAACAACAGATGGCACAGATAGCACTGTTTATAGTTTCTCCACGTATCACACGTATCAATACGAATATTTTTTATAATCAACTGATTTTACGATTTCATGCGCATTCCGCAATGTCCACCTGAGTCAGGGGGACGAGCACCGCAGGTGCGGAGGGGGTATGTAAACAAATAGCGATGGCTAATATATAGTTTGTTATTGCTTGAGATATAATTACAAGCACATACCCCCTCCCCGCCTTGCTGCAGTACTTCCCCTAACTCAGGTGGAGAAATACAAGAGCCACAGGTGCGGAGGTGATATGTAATATTATTGTATTAGGGGGAATTTATTGATCGGCATCTAACTCCACCCCCTCCACTATGCTTTTTTATGCAAAGATTTATAAATATTAAATATTTATCATTACATTTGCAAGCGGATAGGTATAGTCCGTATCTTCCTATGAATGTTAACTGATAACGCACGAAAAACAAGATGCTGGAGGGAGCGTCATACGCATTGAGCGAATCCTCCACCTTAATTAGATACAAAACAATTTTTATTATTCATTTAATTATTAATCGTATGAGAAAATTTACTCTCCTATTGACATTGTTGTTGGCATTTATGACCACAGCAATTGCTCAAATCGACACTAGTAAGGAGTATCGAGTGAAGCATACGACTACTGGCAAAGTAATGAATGCCAGCAATTATGATGCTCACCCAACAGGTCCTCTTGGTGGTGTAAATTTTGTAGCGGAAGCAGAAAGTGACGATCAAGTATTCTTGTTCGAAGCAGATGGCACAGGCTACAAGTTGAAAACAAAAAGTGGCAAGTACATCTACTGCCAAGCGTGGAATGTTGACGCATTGGATCAAGCAAGCACATTGACATTCAACCGCAACAACGATGGCACTTACAAGATTGGTTGCGACAAAGGCTACTTCAAGGTAGAAAATGTAACCGGCAGCCCTGTTGTTAAGGAGAATGGTGCAGAAGTAACAAAAGAGCAAGTATCTGGCGACTTCCCATTCTGCGATGCAGGATATACTGCAGCAGCTAATTTTGAATTAGTAGAAGTAGAAGCAGGAACTCCTGAAGTACCCGAAGTACCTGAAGTAGGCGGCGAAGACGAAGCTACATTAGCTGCAATCGAAAAGGCTGAAGCTGTTTTGGCTAAGACAGGTGTAGGCTATCCTGCAGCTGAAAGCGCTAGTCGTACTGCATTGGTAGCTGCTGTAGAAGAAGCTAAGGCTGCACCTACTACAGAAAATGGTACTAAGGTAAATGCTGCTCTCGCTACTTACTTGGCTGAAACCGACGTAACATTGCCTGAAACTGGCAAGGCTTACACATTCACTATGGTGGCTAAGAACGGCAATAAGTTCTATCTGAATTACACTGGCCAAGACGTAGCTATGGTTGCTGCAACTGGTGAAGCATTGCCCGAATCTGCTCAATTTGTTGCTACAGCTAATGGCGACGGTACTTACACATTCCAAACCAACGATGGCAACTACCTCGTTTACCACTCTAAGTATGCTGGTGTAAGCTGGTTGCAAGGCGGCGCTAACACTACTGGTTTCCAAGCAGAAAAGGATGACATGACCAATATCACCCTCGCTAAATTGTCTAAGGGTAACAACGTTGCTGCTACCGACGAACAAGTATTCGGTCTTGTATCTTGGTATAGTATGCGTGGTGTTCGTAGCGACAATAACGCAAACGAAATGGGCTACATGGTATTGAAGGCAGATGGTTCTGACTATGACGGTGCTTCTGCTCCATTCTGGAATGACAACTACTCTTCTGCATTCCTCGTAGAAGAAGTTGAAGTTGCTACTCCTGAAACTCCCGAAGTGCCTAATGCTGAATTGGCAGAAACTTACACAGGTACTTGCAATATTAACTTCATGGGTGCTCCAACAGATGCAAATGTTTCACTTGACTTTGATAAGGACAGCGAAGGCAATGCTAAGGCTGGCTATGCTTATTTATTGTTCTCAAATGTAGAACTTGGTCCTGTTTTCAATGCAGAAGTGCCTTATGAAGTTAAGGGCAACACTGTTGTATTGAAAGGCATTGAAGTTGCTACAGAAGAAAAATCTGAAGATACTAAAGAAGTGGATTTGACATTCACAGTTCAAGAAGACGGTAAGCTTCTCAGCAACGACCAAGTATATGGTCCTGGCTTCTTGTCATCTATTCTCTTTGATTTCTCACAATGTCCTCTCGCTCCTAAGTCAGAAGTTGTAGAACCTGAACAACCAGAGCAACCAGAAGTTCCTGCTGGTCCAGTTGTTATCACTGACGTAGCTCAATTGAGTAATGCTAAGTGCTACACACTCGTTTCTTCTGACACTGGTCGCGGTGGTATGTATGCACTCGCTGACAAGGTGGATATGTGCGGTGTGACTTACAATGCCGGTACTGATGCTTGCCACAGTGTAGCTCTCGACAACGCTGATCCTAAGCAACAATTCGCATTCGTAGAATACGAAGGCAAACTCTATCTCTATAGCGTAAGCGAAAAGAAATTTGTGATGAAGAGCGGCGATACCAACGCACTCGTTGGCGAAGCTCCATTCGAACATGTAGTAGTAGAAAAAGTTGGTGAAAACACATTTGCTCTCCAAGCTAATGGTACTCACTACTTCACAGCGTCTCCAGGCTGGTGTGCTAACCCACAACGTGGTACTTGTATCCAATCTACTCTCGATAGCCACTCTTCAGACAATGGTTGGGACAATGGTGCATGGTACACTATCACTGAAGTAGCAGACTTCGACGCTACTGAAGCGCTCGCTATGTTGGCTCCTGCAACAGAAACTCCCGAAGCTCTCGAACTCGTCTCTATAGATCCTGCAGACGGTAGCGAGTTGGAATCTGTAAACAAGTTCACATTCACATTCAACAAGCCTGTGACTATTGGCGAAGAAGGTGGTGTAACACTCAGCGCAAATGGTGGTACTACTACACTTGAAGTTATTGCTTCTGACGAAGAGACAAGCGTAGTAACATTCACCACTGGTAAGGAAATCACAGTTTCTGGTGACTACGAGCTGAAGGTGGCTGCAGGTACATTCGTTGATGCTGACGGCAACGCTAACGAAGCTATGACATTCAAGTATACAGTTGTTTCTACTGCAAACACACTCACACTTGTAAGCACTAACCCAAGTACAGACAAAGTACAAACTTCTTTGAAGAGAATCACACTTACATTTAGCGAGGAAGTTTTCTATTTCGACGATGTTACTATCAACGTAACAGACGAAGGTGGCAATGTTGTGACTACTGGTATACTTGATTATGGTCTCAATTACGAAGATATGGATGTTGTCTTGAATGACGCAATTACTACTCCTGGCAAGTACACTGTCACAATACCAGAAAACTGTATGTTTGGTTATGGCAATTACAACCCTGAAATCGTATTGACTTATACAATTGGTAGTGAAGAACCATACAACACATTCGTACCTACTAAGATCACTCCTGCTGAAGGTCTCGTAGAAAGCTTGAAGGTAATCGTTCTCGACTTCGGTCCTAACGACTATCCTGGCACAAATGGTCTCGACATGAATTCTACATTCAATTTGACCAACGCTGCTGGCGACGTAGTAGCAACAGGTAAGCTCAGCTACTCTGGCTATACCGCTGCTGCAGTTACTCTCGACAAGGAAATCGTCGAACCAGGTGTTTACACTATCATCATCCCCGAAGGTTCTATCTGGAACTCTAAGGTAAGTGGTACTCCTGACAAGGGTGTAAGCAATGGCGCACGTTGCAACCCAACACTCGAACTCACTTACGAAATCAAGGCTGGTACTTCAGTCGTTGCAGTAGATCCTGCTTGCGGTCACTACGAAGTGATGCCTGCTACTATCAAGGTAACATTCAGCCAAGAAATCAGTGCAATTACATTTAGCCGTGTCCGCACAGATGTTGCAAACGATGCTTACACACTCCAAGCAACAGACATGAACATCAACGGCAAGGAACTGACATTCACTGTACCTGCTGAATACGTCACTGAGGCAAGAAACATGTTGATCATGCTCTCTGTCGTGGATGCTAACGGCAACTCTGTTTCTTATGCTTCAAACAAAGAAACTGAAATCGAGGGCTACGTGATGTTGGAATACACAGCTGATGGAATCACTGGTATCAACGGAATCACCGTAGAACAATTGAAGGATGTTTACACTCTCGATGGTCGCAAGGTAGTTCTCACTCCTGGTCAAAAGATCAAGAAGGGTCTCTACATCGTAGGTGGCAAGAAGGTTTACGTGAAGTAATCCTCGTCTCTGACACTTGATAAATCTCTATACCACTCCCCTGCCCCACTCTCGGGCAGGGGAGTTTTTTGTTTGCTCTCTGGCTGATCTCATAGATGTTATCTCGCTGATGTTTTTGGCTCACGCAGAATAATATTTTCACGCAAAATCCGCAGAATTCGCAGAGGGCACTTGCTTCGCTCGTGCGGCCGTTCGGGACATTCCGCAATGTCCACCTGAGTCAGGGGGACGAGAGCCGTAGGCTCGGAGGGGGTATGTAAACTAACAGATTTTGCTCCGCGTATCACGTGTATCTATCTCGCTGATGTTTTGGGGCTCACGCAGAATTGTATTTTCACGCAGAATTCGCAGAATTCGCAGAAAGCACTTGCTCAGCTCGTGCGGCCGTTCGGGACATTCTGCAATGTCCACCTGAGTCAGGGGGACGAGCACAGCAGGTGCGGAGGGGGTATGCAAAAAGGAGTCTGCAAAAGTGATATATCAAACGAAGTAGAGTCAGAAACCTAATCTCCACAAATAAATATACAGATGTATACATCTATATTAATAAATTTATTTACTACATTTGTGCCATAAATTTCAACAATACCTATACACTATGAAACAAACTCGTTTTATACCTCTCGTTGCACTCATCCTGATGATGAGCTGCAACCTGGGTTATGTTCAGAATTTTGAATTTGAAGGCTTGACATATAATGTTATTGATGAAAGTAATAAATATGTTGAGGTAGCTTGTGGAGCAGATACTTCAACTGTAAACATCCCATCAACTGTCACGATTGATGGGGTGAAATATACTGTTACCAGCATTGGAGAGGATGCATTTGGGGAGTGCTATAGCCTAACCTCGATTAACATACCAAGCAGTGTAAAGAGCATTGGAAAGGGAGCATTTTGGGATTGCAATATCCTAACCTCGATCAACATACCTAGCAGTGTGAAGAGCATTGGAGAGATGGCATTTAGGGGTTGCTCTATCCTAACCTCAATCAACATACCTAGCAGTGTAAAGAGCATTGGAGAGGGGGCATTTTATTTGTGCACTAGCCTGACCTCTATCAACATACCCAGCAGTGTGACCAGCATTGGAGATTCGGCATTTGTGTGTTGCTCTAGCCTAACCTCCATCAACATACCTAGCAGTGTAAAGAGCATTGGAGAGGGGGCATTTTCTAGTTGTGAGAACCTAACCTCTATCAACATTCCTAGCAGTGTGACCAGCATTGGAGATAGGGCATTTGATGGTTGCGTGAGTCTGACCTCTATCAATATACCTAGCAGTGTCACTAGCATTGGAGAGTGGGCATTTGGGGGTTGCTCTAGCCTGACCTCTATTAACATACCAAGCAGTGTCACTAGCATTGGAGAGGGGGCATTTTGTGGTTGCATGAGTCTGACCTCTATCAACATACCTAGCAGTGTGACTAGCATTGGAGATGTGGCATTTGATGAATGCTATAGCCTAACCTCTATCAACATACCTAGCAGTGTAAAGAGCATTGGAGAGGGGGCATTTGGGCGTTGTGAGAGTCTAACCTCTATCAACATACCCAGCAGTGTGACCAGCATTGGAGGTGGGGCATTTAATTGTTGCGATGGCCTGACCTCTATCAACATACCTAGCAGTGTCACTAGCATTGGAGGGGGAGTATTTTCTAATTGCTATAGCCTGACTCAAATACAAGTAGCTCCCGACAATCCCGTTTATGATTCTCGAGATAATTGTAATGCTATTATAGAAACCAAAAGTAATACGTTAGTCCAAGGTTGTAAGTCAACTATCATCCCCAACGGTGTGACCAGCATTGGAGATGGGGCATTTTTTTGTTGCTATAACCTAACCTCTATCAAAATACCTAGCAGTGTCACTAGCATTGGAGAGTCGGCATTTTATTATTGCCCGGACCTGACCTCTATCAACATACCCAGCAGTGTGACAAGCATTGGAGAGGAGGCATTTTCGCGTTGCTATGGCCTGACCTCCATCAACATACCTGGCAGTGTAAAGAGCATTGGAAAGGAGGCATTTTGGGAGTGCTATAGACTAACCTCGATCACCCTGCCTGAACATATCACGAATATAGATGAATTAAGTATTTCTGAGGGGGCGCGCATCATCCGTCAATGAACTATAAAAGTCGGCGGTGGGTGGCCATTGAAATTCGTGAATATTTGTGTTGATTCGTGGTAAAGTAAAAAAATATACACGAGATACGCGAGATACGTGGAGCAAATCCCCAATCTCCACAAATAAATATATAGACCTATTAATTTATTTACTACATTTGTGCCATAAATTTCAACAATACCTATACACTATGAAAAAAAATCGTTTTATACTTCTCGTTGCGCTCATCCTGATGATGAGTTGCACCCTAGGTTATGCCCAGAAATTTGAATTTGATGGCTTGGAATATGAAGTCATTGATGAAAGTAATAGATATGTTGAGGTATTTGAAGGAGCAGATACAAAAACTGTAAAAATCCCATCAACTGTCACGATTGATGGGGTGAAATATAGTGTGACTAGCATTGGAGAGAGGGCATTTGGGGATTGCTCTAGCCTGACCTCAATCAACATACCTAGCAGTGTAAAGAGCATTGGAGAGAGGGCATTTGCGAGTTGCTATAACCTGACCTCGATCAACATACCTAGCAGTGTCACTAGCATTGGAGATTGGGCATTTTCGGGTTGCTCTAGCCTGACCTCAATCACCATCCCCAGCAGTGTGACCAGCATTGGATGGGGGGCATTTGGTAAGTGCTATAGACTGCGCTCTATCACCATTCCTAGCAGTGTCACTAGTATTGGAGAAAGGGCATTTTTGGGTTGCGATGACCTGACCTCGATCAACATACCTAGCAGTGTGACCAGCATTAGTTATGGGACTTTTTGGGGTTGCTCTAGCCTAACCTCGATCACCATACCAAGCAGTGTAAAGAGCATTGGAGAGAGGGCATTTGCGAATTGCAAGAGCCTAACCTCCATCACACTTTCCAGCAGTGTGACTAGCATTGGAGATCAGGCATTTTTTGCTTGCTCTAGCCTGACCTCCATCAACATACCTAGCAGTGTCACCAGCATTGAAGATGAGGCATTTGCAAATTGCCGTAGACTGACCTCTATCAACATACCTAGCAGTGTCACTAGTATTAAAAGTGGGACATTTTTGAATTGCCCTAGCCTAACCTCTATCAATATACCTAGCAGTGTAAAGAGCATTGGAGATGGGGCATTTTATGGTTGCGATAGCCTGACCTCGATCACTATCCCCAGCAGTGTGACAAGCATTGGACTGTCAGCATTTTATGGTTGCTCTAGCCTGACCTCGATCAACATACCAAGCAGTGTAAAGAGCATTGGAAATATGGCATTTGATGAATGCGAGAACCTGACCACAATCACCCTGCCTAAACATATCACTAATATGAATTTAGGTATCCCTAAGGGGGCGCGCATCATCCGTCGATGAACAAATAAAATGGCTGAATGGCCTAAAGCAATATAGCCCAGGGTAAGGCGAATAAGCCGACACCCTGGGTTTGTTGTATCCGTTCGGTTGGCGCTCCAATAGGTAGGGGGATTAATTGAGTAGGGGATTATCTCAATTATATACAATTTACGCTCCTTTGGTGTTATTCCACCTGCAGGTGGATATTGCGGAGTGCGCTTGGATAATTAAATTTCGTGGTGATTCGTGGTAAAATTCTCCACGTATCTCGTGTATTTTTGTGGTCTCACGCAAATCTATGGAATCTTTAGAAATCTCATAAGTAAAATAGAAAAGAAATAGGAATGCACATGCTTCGCTGTGCTTGGGACTTATGCGAATGTTTGTGGTCTCACGCAAATCTATAGAATCTATAAAATAGATAATAAAATAAATATATGACCCAAGTGGAACCAAACAAAATTCGTGAATATTCGTGGTTAAACTCTCCACGTATCACAAGTATCTCGTGTATTTTTTGTCTCACGCAGAAAGCGCGGAATTCGCAGAAGGGCACATAGCTTCGCTTGTGCTTGACATTGCGGAATGTGCTTGGCCAATGAAAATTCATGGAAATTCGTGGCGATTCGTGGTAAAAACAAATAATCCGTGGTAAGGCAAAAAAATATTCGTGGTTAATACGTGGTGATACACGTGATACGTGGAGACAAAAACATCTGCTAGAAAAAGTGCGAAAAATTTTGACAAATCAAAATCGCAAACTAGAATGCAAATAAAGTGTAGAATCAGGGGGAAATCAAAAAAACAAGACCTAATTGAAAAAAAGTCTAGGAAAATTTCAAAAAAGCCTTGGGGATTTTTCACTGAGCCTTAACTTTTTTCACGTTCAAAACGCCAAGTTTTTGCTCGCCGATGCATAATTATTCACACAGACCAAAGAAAATTCGGGTTTTCCCTGAATTTTACACATAATTATGCAGTTTTTAGTCACTTGAGAATCGATTTTATGCAGCCCAAGTACAAGGCGATAGATTTTGCGAGAAATTTGAGCTATTAGATGAGCCCTAAAGATGGACTGAATTAATGCGATTCACAGAGGGATTTGCCGTAGACAAATCACACCTTTAGCACGGGGCGTTTTGTTGATCAAAAGCCACCCTCACTGCACCACTTGCTTGATGACATGCCACATCCCCACAAAGGGGCAAGCATCAGACCCATCGCGACACATTAGTCTTTCTGATTCAGCGAGAAAAAACCAAATTATATCTATATATTTTCCTGCTTTTTACATTTTTTTGAAAATGTTTGCATTCATTCAATAATTATCATTACATTTGCAACGGACAAGAGCAATTCTCTGTCTAAAAATGCTAAACGGGAAAACATTAAGAAGCTATGCCTGAGATATTTCAACTATCTTGGTAGGGCTTCGTTTCACTCATTTATAAACAAGACAACTATTATTTTTTTATTCACTTAATTATTAACCATTATGAAGAAGATGTACTTTTTCTTATCGCTTTGTCTTGCCATGATTGGCCTGACAGCGAGCGCTCAACAGAGCGAGTTGAAATTGACATTTGATCGCAGTGGTGATAACGTTACAGTAAACGTTAGTGGTGTAGAAGGCGTGACTGCTACAGTTGTTAGCAAGTCTCATGACTGGAAGGACCTCAACGTGACTAACGCTAACACTATCCTCTGTCCAAATGTTAATGGCAACACAGACCCAACTATTACTTGGGCTCTTCAACTCAATGGTGTACCTGCCAACTACAAGTTGAAAGGTATGGGCCTCGATATCCACGCCCTCAATGGTGGTGGTAATTATCAAGACCCTGCTGACAACGTGGCTCGCCATTGGAATGTAGTCGTAGCTCAAGGCGAAACTACTGTAGCTAACTTTGCTGACATTGAAATTTCTCAAGGAAGCGAAGCTGGTCGTACAATGAACAACAACCACAAGGTACACGCTGTAGAAGTGGCTGATGCTCCTGCTACAACTGACCCTATGACATTGAACTTCACTGTCACTAAGGGTTCGGAAAACAAGGGTTGCTTCTTCGGTCTTTCAGAAGTTACTTTGACTTATGATGTAGAAGAAGTTGAAGTTCCTGCTACTCCTCTCGCTGTAGAAAGCGTTTATCCTGACTTTACAGTTAGAGAATTGTCAGAAATCACTGTAAACTTCAACGCTGAAATTGCTGGTCAATTTGATCCTTATTCAATGACTGCAATGAAGTTCAAGAAGGGCAACAGCGTTGCTGCTGGCGTAGATAGCTGGACTGTAGAAGGCAACAAGTTGACTGTGACTTTGTCTCAAACAGTAACTGAAGCTGGCGAATACACTCTCGTTATTCCAGAAGGCTTGATCACTCGTAAGAGCGACGGCGCTGCTTATAGCGGTGAACTTACTTTCACTTTGGAAGAAGAACCAGTTGCAGTTCCTGATGCTGAATTGGCAGAAACTTACAAGGGTACTTTGAGTATTGATTTCATGGGAATGATGATGTTAGACATCGCTATCTCACTTGACTTAGACAAAGACCTTGATGGTAATGACAAAGAAGGATTTGCTTCATTAAAGCTGCTCTGCCCAGATGCAAATGTTGACATCCAAGAGTGCGTAGCATATGAAGTAAATGGTTCAACAGTTGTATTGAAAAATGTAACCGTTGGCGATGGCGATGGTGGTACTAAGCAAGCAGACTTGACATTTGCTGTACAAGCAGACGGCAAGCTCCTTAGCAGCGACCAAGTATATGGTCCTACTGAAACCTCTTCTTCATTCCTCTTCGATTTCTCACAATGCCCACTCGCTCCTGAAGCAGGATCTGAAGAACCTGAACAACCAGAAGTTCCTGCTGTTAAATTGGCAAGCAAGTACAATGGTAAGTTTGACATTGGTGGAGCATTGGTTGATGGTAGCCTCTTGATCGACCAAGATGTTGATGGCACAGCTAAGGCTGGCTATGCTTCACTCTGCTTCGACCTTATGGGTACTCCATTCAACACAAGCGCACCTTACGAACTGACTGAAACTACTCTCACTATGAAGGGTGCAGTAGTAGGTAATGGCGGTATGATGGGTATAAACAAAGAAGAAGACATCGTATTTACTATCAATGAAGATGGTTCGTTGACAAGTACACAAAAGATCTATGGTAATACTCAGTCAACAGCATACTTTGCAATTCAACTCTCATCTGACAAGTTCGTTCCTGAAGCTACAACTCCTGAAGTTCCTGAAACTCCTGAAACTCCAGAAGCTCAAGACACCTTCACTTACACAAGTGCATCTCCTGCTACTGAAGAAGTTCAATCTTACATAAGCTACATTACGCTCAATTTCGGTGGCGAAGTTGCAGAAGTGAAGACTGACGCTATCAACGTAGTAGACGGCAAGGGCAACGTAGTAACTACTGCTACTCTCGAAGCTGACTGGTTCGATTCACAAGTTGTAGGCGTAACATTTGCTGATGACTTATCTTACACAGGTACTTGCTCACTCACTGTGCCTGCACAATTCATCACAAGCACAGATAGCACTTACAACCCTGAATTCACTTTGACTTACAACCTCGAAGCTGAAGCAGTTGAAGCATACTTCTACCACCCAGAATACAACGCTGTGATGGTAATGGATTCTGTAGCAAACGTTGCTACTATCAAGAAGAACTTCACTGAAGAAGAATTGGCTGCTAACGCATGGGAACTCCACCCTGTAGGCAAAGACCAATACTTGATCTCTAACAAGGCTACAGGCCTCTACCTCGGCACATGTAAGACAAGTGTTGCTGTTGCAGGTGTAGACGTTGCAAATGCAAAGGTTTACGAAATGCAAAAGGACGGTATCTACGACGTATTGAAGGACGTAGAAGGTGGTGATTACAACTACCTCCACGCAGCAGCGACACAAAATGACAAGGTCGTAGGCTGGGCAGCAAGTGCAGCTGCATCTCACTGGTTCGTATTGAACTCTGTAGAAGACTACGAATATTTGGCAGCTAACCTCGAGCTCACAGACTCTTTGACTCAAATGGTAAACAAGGCTGAAGAGGTCAAGGGTAAGACTCAACCTTACTACAAGCCATTGATCACAGATGCTACTCAATTCAATTCTAACAACAAGGATCCTGAAGAAGGTTCATACGCAGCTCTTCTCGACGGTGACAACACTACATTCTTCCACTCTAACTGGCACGGTGGTGGTCCAGAACCTCACGACCTTCAAGTAATGTTGCCTAACAACGACGTTACAGAATTCCTCGTGAAGTACGAATCTCGCAACTCAAGTGGTTACAGAAACGACCGTCCTGTTAAGATGTCTATCTATGGTGGTACTCGTGCTGAAGATGGTACTGTAACATTCAGTACTACTCCATTCGCTAACTTGACTACTGCAGATGGTATCGGTGAAGTAGCTGGTGAATTCAAGTTCACTGCTGACACTATTTACGATGCATTCAAGTTCGAAGTACACGAAACTGTCATGACTGATGGTACTAAGGGTAAGGTATTCTTCACATACGGTGAATTCCAAATGTACAGCCAAGCATTGACTCCTGCTGAATACACAATGCCTGAAATGTTTGCTGAAGTTTATGATGAAATTCTTGCTAATGCTAAGAATGCTAATCCAGTTGAAGATTCTTATAGTGCATTGATCGAAGAACTCAACAGAGCTATCAACAAGGTATTGTACCCTGCTGCTACAGTAGTAGCTGTAGATCCAGCTTGTGGTCACTATGCAGAAATGCCTGGTACTATTAAGTTGACATTCAGCGAAGACGTGAATGCTCTCGAATTCGGTATGGTACGTACAGACTTTACTGGCTTCCGTGGCTACACTCTCTCTGAAGAAGACTACACTATCGAAGGTAAGGATTTGACTATCACTGTTCCTGCTGAATACGTATACGGCGCAGCTGACATGATGATTTCACTCCAAGTTGTCGACGCTAAGGGCCAATATGTAACTTATGCTTCTGACGCTGACTACTTGAGCGACGAACAAGTCTTCTTGATGTACTCTGCTGATAGGAAGTCTAATCTCTTCGTAATGACAGCTACTGACCCTGAAGCTGGCGTAGTTGAAAAGCTCGACGTAATCAACGTAACATTTGGCGAAGGTAACACTTACGTAGGTGGTTTCGATACTACTAAGGAAGTGGTTGTCCTCAATGCTAATGATGAAGTTGTAACTAAGGCTACAATGGAAGTGGTTGAGGAATCTGAAGTTGATCCTGATACTAACGAATCATTCTCTTGGCCTACTCCTACAGTGAAGTTCACTCTTGCTGCTCCTGTAACTGAAGCTGGCGAATACACTCTCGTAGTTCCTGAAGGAACAGTTTACAACGAAGGTTTCAATCCTTATGCTGAAGACTTCGGCGTAGAATGGGGTGCTATCTACAACCCAGAAGTTCGCGTAGCTTATACTATCGAAGCTCCTGCTGTAGAAGAATATCCTATCAACTTCGACAAGGATCAAGATGCTACTCGCACTGACCGCGTACTCTCTACTGTATCTCTCGCTGTAGAAGGTGAAGCTGCTCAAGTATTGACAGTGGCTAACACTGGCAAGGCTTACAACGATATGACTGCTGGTGACGTGAAGTTCGTTTGCGCTCCTGGTGCTACACTCACTCCTGCGTTCAACTATAGCGGTGTATGGATGCACGGTTATGTATACGTAGACTTTGGTCAAGATGGTGACTTCTCATTCGATGCTACTCAAAACGATCAAACTGGTAAGGACCTCGTTTCTTACAGCTTCTACGGTGTAGATTCTGAAAACTACGGTTACAACTCTGCTAACCAATACATCTCTGGTGATGGCCGCAGCACACTCGTTTGTCCTGCATTCACAGCTCCTGAAACTCCAGGTGAATATCGCGTTCGCTTCAAGGTTGACTGGAACAATGTAGACGCTGGTGGTTGTGTTGATTCTAATAACCACATCCTCAACAATGGTGGTTATATCGTTGACGCAACTCTCGTAGTTGACGAAGCTACTGCTATCAATGGCGTAAGCATTGAAAACATGAACGATGTTTATACTCTCGACGGCCGCAAGGTTGTTGTTAAGGCTGGTCAAAAGCTCAACAAGGGTCTCTACATCGTAGGTGGCAAGAAGGTTTACGTGAAGTAATCCTCGTCTCTGACACTTAATAAATCTCTATATCACTCCCCTGCCCCAATCTCTCGGGCAGGGGAGTTTTTGTTTGCTCTCGGGGATCTTGTGGATTTTACCCGCTGATGGTTTTGTCTCACGCGGAATCCGCAGAATTCGCAGAAAGCACTCGCTCCGCTCGTGCTAGTCATTCGGGGCATTCCGCAATGTCCACCTGAGTCAGGGGAAGTACCGCCGAGGCGGGGAAGGGGTATGTAAAAACTGATTTTGCTCCACGTATCACATGTATTCTTTATATAATCAACTGATTTCACAGATTAAACTGTTTATTTCTGTTTAAATCACACGAAGGCAGTGATTTAATATTATCTTGCGTGAAAAAATCTGTTTAATCTGTTTAATCTGTTGATTATAAAAAAACACGTGATACATGTGATACGCGGAGCCCCCCCCCACAGAACACCCCCTAGAAAAAAACTAGGCCTCGTAAAAATTTCGCAACGGCAAATTTAAAAAAGGTCTAACCTTTTTCAAACAAGACGGCGCAAAGTTTTCGCCCCATATTTATTACCCAAAATCCCAACCAATCCCATTCACAGCATTCCCAATATTCGCCACAATCATCCCCGTACAGATTTGCCTGCACAATACAAAAAACACTCCCCCACCCTCCTCATTATTGAATAATTATGAGTACTTTTGCAGAATACATACTCAGGCAAATAAAATCACAAAAACACTATACACTTTATGAAAAAAATTACACTTTTCCTCATGATGCTTTTCCTGTCGGTAAATGCTGCGATGGCACAAGTCGATGCCAATACAGCGGCAGCTATTGAAAAGGCAGAAAGCGCATTGGCAATGACTGGTGTGGGCTATCCCAAGGCAGATAGCAAAACACGCACAGCACTCGTGGCAATGATCGAAGAAGCTAAGGCTGCTACGACTGACTACAGCGCAAAACTGAAAACAGCGCTCAACAACTTCTACTGCGAGACCAGCGTGACATTGCCCGAAACTGGCAAAGCATATACTTTCACTATGGTAGCGCTGAATGGTAAAATGTTTTACCTGAAGTACACTGGCGAGGATATTGCTATCGTACCACGCACAGATGAAGCATTGCCCGACTCTGCAGCATTCAAGGCGACAGACAATGGAGATGGCACATACTCGTTCCAAACTATTGATGGCAAATATTTGGTATACCACATGCCATACGCTGGCATCGACTGGCTCGAAGGCGGTGGCAATAAAACTGGACTACAAGACGAAGCAGACAAGATGACAAAGATAACCTTGGCAAAGATGTCTGTAGGCAATTCCAGCTTCTACGAAAGAGCATTTGGCAAAATGACTTGGTATAGCATGCGTGGCTACGATACTAGTTACGAAAGCGATGTATATGGTTACTTGACATTGAAAGCAGATGGTTCGGACTATGATAATGCTGAGGGCAACTCTCCCTTCTGGAACAACAATTTCTCAGCAGTATTCCAAATCGAGGAAGTAGAAAGTACTGAGACAGTAACAGCAACGACAGTAACAGCTATTGACCCTGCTTGCGGTCACTACGAAGTGATGCCTGCGTCAGTAAAAGTAACTTTCAACCAAGATATCAAGGAACTTGTAAGTAGCAGAATACGTTCTAATGTGGCAACTGATGCCTATGAACTCACTGCAGAGGACTATACTATCCAAGGCAAAGAGTTGACCATTAATGTACCATCAGAATATGCAGATGGCGCAACAAATATGATGATGATGCTCTCTGTGCTGGATATGAATGGCAACAAGGTGACCTATGCAGACGACCCCGATATGCAAATCGACGATAATATCATGTTGGTCTACACTGCTGAAGAAGTGCCTGAAAAGAATATCTATGAGCCTTTGCACAACGGTACAAAAACCACTTCGGGCCGCAATATTACTGTCGTAAAACTGACCAGCGCTGTAAGCGAAAATGTCTATGAACTGACTGCTACAGAACAAGGCCAAGACTACACTGATGCTACAGCCACAGCTACATTCCAGGTATTGGCTGGCGAAGAGCTCACTGCTGTGGTAGAGTATGAAGGCACTTGGATGCACCATGCCGTATTCGTGGACTTCGACGCTGATGGTTTCACAGGCGGCCTCGTAGAAGGTCACAACTGGAAACCTGCCGGTGACCTCGTAGCATATTCATTCTATAATAGCGGCAACGACTATAGCGACGAAACGGGTTACAACAGCGTGGGCAAACGTATCTCGGGCAATGGTCGTGCTAATCCTGAAATCCCAGCATTTACCGCACCCGAAAAACCAGGTATCTACCGTATGCGTTTCGTGCAAGACTGGTGCAGCCTGGATCCTGCAGGCGACAACGATGGTAAGTTTGGCGACTTCAAAGCTAATGGCGGTCAAATCGTAGACGTCATCCTCGAAGTAGGCGAAAACGTAGGCATCAACCACCTCGGTGCAGAAAAGCAAAAGGAAGTCTACACCATAGACGGCCGCAAAGTGAACCTGAGCAAGGGTCAATATCTGGGCAAGGGTCTCTATATCGTAGGTGGCAAGAAGAATTTTGTGAGATAACGCATATAGGTCAAATTGTAGGTCATAATTACAGCCTGCAATTTGGCCTATTGATCGCACTAAGCTTCAGCGCGTTAGTAGTCTCTATGGTATGCGTAACCACCCTATACTTGGTATCTGGCGTATGCACGAAGGTGTAGACCTCACAGCCCCTAAGGGAACTGCGGTTTATGCTACAGGTAATGGTACTGTAAGCCAGTCACAGGTGCGAAATGGTTATGGCGATCTTATCGAGATTGACCACGGCTTCGGTTATAAGACACGTTATGCCCACCTCTCAGCCCGCTTTGTCAAGCCTGGTGATAAGGTTACACGTGGTCAGGTGATTGGCGAGGTTGGAAATACAGGAGTCTCGTCTGGTCCTCACCTCCATTATGAGGTGCGCTATCGTGAGAGCACGGTCAACCCTATCCACTTCTTTAATAAGGATATGTCGGCCGAGTCGTACAAGGAGATTATGGAGCAACTTGAAAAGTCGTCTAATTAAGCTATGAAGATAGATATCTCGTCAAATAGAGCTAAGGTAGTCAGACGACAGTTTATGCGTCGTGCCATGCCAATCATCTACAAGGGGTTGACATGGGCTGCTATGATTATAGCCTGGTATGTCGTGTTTGCACTTGTGATTGATATGCCATCGGAGTATAGA
>JAGKTZ010000074.1 GCA_021153165.1 Prevotellaceae bacterium | reverse complement strand
GTACCTTCGGTAACTACACACGGCATGCTTAATGACAACGCCTCTAAAATACTCATTGGCATGCCCTCAAGACGCGACGTTTGGATAAAAATATTTGAAGAAAGTAATACTTTTATTTTTTCATCCCCGTAAACGCTTTCTTTTATAGTAATCACGTTTTCTAAATGATTTTTCGCTATTCTTTTTTCTAAAATATATTTTGAAACTAAAAATTAATTCAAAATATGTTACTAAATTTTCTTGATGGCACAAGAGGGGGCATAGAAAAGTCATAGCAAGGGCCATAGGAGTATGTGAAGAATTTTTGTTGTAAATTATACCGAGTTGGTGAGAATAGAAATGGTTCTAATAACTTGAGTTCGGTATAGGCTCTATGCTATTATTCTACTTTTGTCAACAACCTAAAACCTTTTTAAAATTTTGCGACGTGTTGTTTAAATTCCTCGGCGATTTTTTTTGAAAAAGTCTTGTTTTTTTTCTTGGTTTATTTTGTGAGGTTTAACAAGGTTATTTCTATTACGCTAATTTCTTTGAGAATTTAAAATTCAGAACTACTTAGTATGAACAAAAGCAAATATTCAGTATGAAGTTTTACCTGCACTAATAAATATAGTACTCATAAATGGGTACAACATAAACGATGGCCTACAAGTTATTTATTATTTAAAATTAATTATCCTATATTTATCGTTTATAATATTGAGTATTTTTTTAGAAATTCCATCTACACAATGAAAAATAGCATTGTTACTAATATAGATGTAGACTTCTGACTATTAACAACTGCTTATTGATCCTAATAGAATAGTCGGTTATCACTTACTCTACCTATTCAGCACAAACTTCACTGTAATGCCAAAGTCTTGGGTGGTGATAGGGTATGACGAGGTGGTGAGGAGTGGTTTGTTGAACTGACGGTCGTAATACGCAGTGAGCGTAAGGTATTTGCTCAGCGCATAGTCAGCAGAGAATGATATTTGCAAGGCACGGTTGCCCGAGGTCGCTTGCGTCAGCGCCGTCATGATGTCACGATTCAGGCCACTCTGATTGCGGAAGGTCAAGTCGAAACGTAGGTTCAAGTCTTGACTGAAACCACCACTGCTGCTCGAGCGACCCTTGGACGACGAACTGCTACTGCTGGGTTTCGATTCGTCTTCGCCACCCTTTGCCGACTTACCCTTGCTGCGCTTGTCACCCTTCATACGGACTGCCTTGCGGGGGGCAAAGAGATTGAGGTTGGCAATCTTGTAACCGAGACCTACGACTAAGTCGTTGGAACGCGCCTCAGTGATTTGACCCGAAGTCATACTGAGCGTCAGAGCACGTGTCTTGCGATATTCCACCTTGGCTGTGAGGTTGTTGTTGAAGGTCATATCAATACCAGCAAGTGGCGAGAAAGTTTCGTTGAGTGATACGGTTGACATATCGTACATCGTAGATGGTGTGGGCAGACCAGTGGTAACGTCGGTGATGAAACCGTGACTGCCATTCATCGCCTGGAACGAGGTGAATGTGTTGTACGAACCGATGCTATAGATACTCTTGTACGAGTGGTTGATATTGAAACTCTTGAACACCTTCTTCATGCGTGGCAACTTTGCCAGGCCAGCGTACTTAATGGTCCAATTGGGTAGCAATGCCGTCAGTGCAGGCATCAGCGACAATCCATCACGACCCGACAACGTGTAGGTGTCGAGGAAGGCTGGTATCATGACACCAGCAGAATATTGGCCCACGGTGCCGTGCTTGGGATCGAAGGGTTGTCCCGCAAGGGCAGAACCATGTGGATAGGTACTGCCACGGTATAGCGCTTCGGCCTTCTGTTGGAAGTATTGCAATTTGCCGAGGAAACGGTCGAACGAAGCACTCTTGTATCCACGGTCCACGTCGCCCATCGATTCGAAAGCGGTGTGAATACTCATCGTCGTCATGTTGAAACTACCGCTATAGGTACGTGGCATACCCTCAATCATATACTGTGTAGAGGAGTTTTGCGAAGTCGAACGTGAAGCGTTCAAGTCAATCTTGACATCGGTGAAGGGTTCAAGTGTAGCACGTATCTGCAAGTCCTCGCCCATGTTGGATGTGGCTGGTGTGATGATGCTGTCGCTCTGTAGCAACCAACCTTGGCGCACGGCGTGGTCGATATAGGAATCGTCGACCATGCCAAAGGCGAAGCGGAGGCCTGGTGCATAGCCGCCATCGGTGGCACGCTGACCAAAGATGTCGCCAGCTAGGGGCAAGAAACCGGGCAACGCCATGCTATATTTGTTGGTGTAGGACACGCTGACATTGCGCACGAGCATAGCTACACGAGCAGTGAGTTGGAGCCCTTGATACCACCCTTGTTCCTCCTTACGTTTCTTTGGTTGGACAGTAATTTTCACCTTGACCGTATCTTGTGACAGGATTTGTATACTATTATTGTCCAGCACCTTAAACTTCACCGGATACTTCGTACCATCGGGCCGCAATGCTGTGACACGTAGTTTCTTGCTACGCTGATTGTGCTTGACGGTGACAGTAGTATCTGGTTTCAACTGCACCTCAGAGGTATAGTTTTTCTTCGCCTGATTCTTCTTGTTTGCTGCCGAATTGATGCCCGAAGTCGAGAAGCGCTTGTTAGCCTCCTTGAGGAATGGGATGTGGTTGTAGAGCGTCTCCATCTTGAGGCGTATATTGCCCGAAGCAGTGCGAGACGACGATACCACACCACCCATATTCATGCCCGTGCTGAGGGATGTGCCACGGTTCCAATTGTAGGTGGCGTTGTACTTAGCATCAGCGGTCAACCAGTCGAAAAGTGGCAGTTTGTTCAAAGGTACTTGCCATGAGGCATCAAAGTTCTGCTGATAGGTGAGCGGTGTACCCAGATGGCGAATACTCTGCCATACAGAGTCCTTCCATGCAGTGTAACGGTCAGGATAAAGGTCCTCGTTGACGGCAGTATAGGGTTGTTCTATCTCAGCATTCGTGCCCGACGAGAAGTTGAAGTGCAGACTCTTGGCAAGGTCCCAACGCAGGGCGAAATTGCGATTCCATGTGAAGTCGCTGCTCCATGTCAGTGGCAAGGACTGATTTTCAAGGTTCTCCATATCACGCTCCTGCAACTCGTAGTAGCGACGTACGAGGTCGGTGCTGAAGGTCAAGGACTGTGGCGCATAGTTGACGTTGAAATCCTTCACTATCTTCAACCACTTGCTCTTGCCCTTCAACTTCTTGAACGGTTCGAAGGGTTTGAAGTTAGGATTGTAAGCATATCCGAAGTTGACTTTCCAGTTCTCATCCTTTTCCCAAGCAGTGACATGTCCTGTAGTGTTACGACGACTATGTGAATAGCCCACGGTGAAGTTGGCGGGGTCGTAAGGCATCGAGTACTTCTTGCTCGCAATATCGAAGCGCACACCAGAGATAGAGAAGTTGCGATTTTCCACCACACGGTCTGCGATATTCTTGATGCTGTCACGCTCGGTGGTCGTAGCAGATTCGAGCGACTCTTCCATCTCCATATCCGTGTCAAGGGGATTGTAGCGAGGCGAAGTACGCTCTTTGCTATACGAATAATATATAGGTGCTTTGAGTTTGACCTTCTCGGGCAACAGACGACCAGCGTCGACATTCGTAGTGACTGAGTATTGGTAGAGGTTGTCGTCACGACGTTGCGATACGCCTTCCTCCAATCCACCGAAACCATCTGTCTCGACGTGTCCTGTCAGGTTGACACTTGCCAAATCGGACAGTTGCATATTGAGCGCTCCCTGGGCAGCCCATCCGCCCTTGTTGGAGAACTGTTGTAAGCGCAATTCGTTAGCCCAGACTTCAACATGTTGCAGCGTACGTGAATTGTTGCGCACCCCTATCATGATGGTACGCACCTCGCCCAACGAGGGATTACCAACGATGCTCACTTTGTTGGCAGGTTTGTCTGTGTCGTACTCGCTATAGGGCTGGTGGTAGGTGGCAAGACCTTGTGCCTTCTGCAGATTGCGATTGCGCTTCAGATCGGTGAAGATACTGAGGTCAATGTCAAGCATATTTGATGCTGGCCATACGATACGAGCACCAGCGTCTGAGTTGGCATATTTGCCTTCGGGCGTCACAGCCAAGGGGATTTCGTATTCATAGAAGTTGTTCTTGTAGTCCGAACCAAGACGCAAGAACAGACTGGTCTGCCCATCAGCAACGGGCACCTGACCAGGCAAACTGTTTGCGTGGATGAACATCTGCAAATGTTTGTACCTACGCAAGTCGAGTTGCAGATTCTTGTAGATAGCACGTGCATCGCCCGAGGCGAGATTGCGCAAGGTCATCGAGATAGCTTGCTCATTATTTTGCAACACTTGGTCTTGACCTGGGTCTATGACACGACTGATACCAGGAGGCAGGACATAGTTGACTGGCGTCTTCTCATTATTCTCCTCAAAGTTGACCGCCGATACGCTCATCGTACCACTCACCTCTGGTGCCTTATCTGCATAGAGTGCTTGTTCGTACGAGCGCCATTGTCCATAGACCAAATCCAAGGTTGCAAGACGCAGAACGACAGGTTCGCTGAAACCAGTCATATACATACGGATGAAACGTATTGATGAGAAGTCGGCGATATTCCCTTGTCTCTTTTCATATTGGTCGAGTGGAATACGGAAGAGGTACCAGTCTACTTCTCGCTTCTCACCATCACGTGTCTGAATGTTTGCCGTACGCTTGTCGACGATATAATTATTGCCCACTTGCATTTCCTCGGGCGAAATACGTACACGATACTGATAGTACTTTTCGTACTCGTTCAAAGTGTAGTCTTGGTTGATATCCTCGACGTCAGGCTGTGTCTTGTACGCCGTGCTGTATTTTTCAGGTGAATGGTCGGCATCAACCGAGTTGCCGTTAGGATTGTTGATATCCTTGTATCGCTGCAAGATAGGGACTTCTCGTTCATCAAAATCAGTACCACGATAGTAGTGATAGCGGTCGGCAGAGGGCGACATTACTATCGAATCGTAGACCTCGGGACGCACGATAGGACGGATTTGCTCGAGGTAATTTTTGTAGGCTGGGAATTCCAACTCTTCCGCAGAAGTCAGACCATTGTATCCCACATCTTGTTTCTGGCGTGAATCACTGGCGGTATTGAAGGCATAGGTCACACTATTTTGTGTAGGCACCCTACCCCATTGGGTATCTACCACTTGCGTAGCATCACCATCTACGGGCAAGCCACTTTCATAGAATTTCTTGCCGTCCTTGAGGATATCCTCGCTGATTTCACCAAGGTTGAAATAGAGGTCGCCCTGAGCAGGCAACGTGCCGTTTTGACGAGACTTGATGTAGGGATCCATCATCCAGAACTCGAGGTATTCTATATTAGCACTTTCGAAATCACTCGTTTCCAACTTGCGCATCATACCACCCCAACGCTTCTCTGGTTGCAGCAATTTACCGTTTACATCAAGGTTCGGGTCGAGGTTGTAAGGTCCACGTTCGTTGGGATAATAGGCCAGGTTGAGGACATTGAGCGTCGATGCCTCACGGAAGTTGATACTCTTGTTGGGGAAGAGTTCGTTCTTGTACACTTCACGTACGTCGGGATCTGACAATTGCTTCAAGTCGCCCTTGATATGCCCAGGAGTGATGGACGACGAACGACGTGTAAAGATGGGGTCTATAGTGTACCATGCCAATTTAGCACGATTGTATCCCGAGCGTACATCATTGAGTAATGACGACTCGGCGAATGTAGAAGGTACACTACTGATGTTCCATTCCTCGGGGTTGCTGATGTCGATGCCGTTCTTGGCATTTTCGAAATCATCGATATAGGAAGCGTTGCCTTGTGAACCCTTGTTCTTGCCAGCGATGAGGTGAGCAAAATCAGCCGTTAGGTTAATGCTCGAAGGTGCAGAACATTCTATCAAAGGCAACTTGTCTATCATATCCGTCAACCATTGACTCTGCTTCTTCCACGACAGATTCAGTCCCCACAACGTATTGTTTAATGGTTCGCTACCCATCGAGACTTTTGTGGTGAGTGGTTTTTCGCCAAGATGCATCAAGGTACCACCGATTTGGAAGTTGTTGGTAAAGTCGTACTGCCAGTTGACACCAAACATACTCTTGCGCTGCATGCCATAGTCAGTGCTGCTCTCAAGGTTCACATTGACGTTGGTACCAGCATCGAGGATGCTCTTATTCAAAATCTTGACGATACCAGAGTAGTAGTCGACGGTATAGTCTGAACCTTCCATCAAGGTAACACCACCTGCTGTCACTACCACAGAACCACGAGGGATATTCATAGCGCCGAGTTGGATTTCGTCACGTTTGGTTGCTTTGTATTCACCGACAATACGGTATTTGTTCTTCTCAGCGATTTGCTTCGCAATAGTCTTGGTCGAGTCGTAGAGTTCTTGATACACATAGCGTTCAGCAACAGCGGGATTACCAATAACACGACGCAGATTTTCGCCAAATGGTTCTGCTACGGGGAAGAAGATTCGTCCCGATTCAGTATCAATCGTATAACCTTCGACAAAGTCAAAGTAAGCATTTGGATTATGCTTGTTGTTATTATCCAATCTATCGAGACCTACGAGTGAGAGAATCTTCTGATTCTTCAAATCTGGTTCAGGCAAATACGAGAGGTAGACACCCGTAGAGTCGCTCAATATTTTAATATCCAACTTAAACTTATCCTTTTGCACAGACGTTGCACCAAGCGAATAAACGTTGCGCATCATCAAGTCCCAGTTGGCCATCTGAGGCGTGCAGGCTGTATTCTTCAATGCTTTAACAAATAGGGCCGATTTATTGTCTTTTAAGTCTGTAGAGAATTCGCCAACTTGATAGCGTGTACCACGATAGGTATATTCGTAGGCAACGGCAAGGACTTGGTCGGGCTGGAGCGTTGTGCGCAACGAGATATAACCGAGTGCACTGTTCAACTTGTACTCAGACGACGTCAACAAGCGTGCAGATTCCAACTTCTCGTAATCATCTCCACCCACAAGACCAGCACCATCAAGGACGGGATTGGTCATTGAGATATCTCTAGCATCTACCCACTCGGTCGTTAGTGCTTGATACAGTCCATTTGCAGCATTGGTTGGAGGAATAAGCGAAGACGTTCCCCACATGGGATTGCCAGTATTCTCTGATTCAGCCAAATCGGTCAAGGCGATAATATTCCTTGTATTATTGGTAGCACCACTCTTGTTGGTCACCCATACTTCGATACGATTGATGTCGATACCAGAAACAATGTTGGGCAATTGCTTCATGTTCTCGTCGTAGCGTTCACGGAAGAAGTGTGAGAGGAAGAAGTGACGGTTTTCATCATATTCGTCGACTGGGATTTCAAATTGCGTGAGTTGCACCCCTCCCTTCGAGTTGACAGACTGACTGCTTGATTTCTTTTGCGACATTACAGTCTGCAACTTCAACTTACCAAACTGCATGTCTGCACGGATACCAAAAAGCGACTGGGCACCACGTATCAACGACGAGTTGGAAGGCAAGGACACATTACCTGCTTCGAGAAGTTTGATTATTTCGTCCTCCTTGCCCTCATAGCGTAGTTTGATATTTTGTGTATCAAAGTTGAAAGTTGCTTCTGAATTGTAGTTGAAGTCCATATTCACCTTGTCACCCACCTTACCCGAAACGCTCAGATTGATCTTTTCGTTGAAGTCGAAGCCAAAGACTCTGCGGTTGCGCTCAGACAACGAGGGATTGTCGACAAAGCGTGTATTGGCACCAATCTTCAGTTCTGCCGAACCCTGAGTCTTGATGCGTACACCGCCAGGACCAAATATTTTGCTGGCGGGACCAAGATCAAACTTCATATCGGTGAAATCAAACTTCTCCTTACCCTTTGCATCAAAGTCGTCTTTGTTTTTCTTGCGGAAGAAATCTATTGCTGAGCGCTTGGCACACCATTCTTCGTACTCCTTTGGCGACATATAGAAAGGGGCTGTGAGGAAGTTGTCACCCAACTTCGTACCAAAGCGATATTCACCAGTTTTTTCATCGTAGAAGATATCTGTCTTCAGGTTCTCAGGATTGCGCAAATCTCCCGAAGTCTTTTCGGTCTTCATCTCCTCTGCCGAGGTCTTTTGTACGGGGAAGCGAGGTTGGATAGTATCAGAGACTTGGATATCAGTCTTGTCTATTTGCAAGGTTCGGAATTGATTACCAAGAGCAACACCACTTAGTGTTACCCCCAGTACTATCAATAGTATTTTGTAAGACAATTTCATTTGCAATTCCGTAGTCTTTTTTAAAGTAGACGAGTAAACTGGTAAACGAGTTTTTAGTGGACGAGTAGACAAGCACTCGTCCACTTCTCACAACATCTTCAGGGCAACCTTGATAACCTCTTCGACACGATAGGTAGGGTTATCCTTCAAGATTGCTTTCACCACCTTGGTTGTAGGTGCAGGCGAGAATCCTAACATAACGAGAGCAGCAACAGCCTCTTCGCATACAGGACTAGTCTGCGCCTCTGCTTGCGCTTCCTGAACACTTGTCGCAGCAGTTCCTGTGATACCGAGAGTGGCCACTTTGTCCTTAAGTTCCACGATGATTCTTGCAGCAGCCTTGGGTCCGATACCTTTCACACCGCGCAGGGTTCTGTCGTCACCCGAACTAATGACATTGACCAACTCTTGCGTCGTAAAAGCAGAAAGCACCATTCGTGCCGTCTGACCGCCTATGCCAGACACACTCAACAGAAGCAGAAACAATTCACGTTCACGCTGTGTGGAGAAACCATACAGTTGATGAGCGTCCTCGCGTATTGCTTCGTAGGCAAAGAGTTTTGCTTCCTTCTTGTTCTGAATCGCTGTATAGGTATTGAGCGAGATAAACAACTGATACCCTACCCCACAAGCTTCAATCACTGCATAGGTGGGCGTCAACTCTGCCAATTCTCCTCTGATATAATCTATCATAATATATAAATATACCTGTTGGCGGAATTAATTTAGTGCATACTTAATTCTGCCAATGGGCTTGTCGTTAATGAAGTTTACGTATTGCAG
>JAGKTZ010000073.1 GCA_021153165.1 Prevotellaceae bacterium | reverse complement strand
AAACGAAGTTCGCCGCCCGAAGGGGCTAAAGGCAATTTGCACTAATTTACACTAATGCCTTGCGGGGCATTTAAGACCGGATGGATATTAGTGAAAATTGACTAGCGCGACCTTCGGTTCGTGTTCATTAGTGGCCTTATTCCCAGCGTATCTCGTGTATCTCTCGGAATCATTGGACTGCCTTGATTTACACGATTCTTTTGAATCTGTAGAATACCTATGATACCCGTGATACGTGGAGCTCTAAATAAAACAAACGAGTTTTCGTGGACAACACCTATATTATTGCCATACGAAATCTGCAAATGTTTCGAGGAGGTACTAAAAAATGCGACGGCTTGTTGAAAAAAAGTCTTAGATAATTTCAACGAGACGTCGCAAAATTTAAAAAAGGTAAGACTTTTTTTACCATCATCCTTTGAGAGATTCGCCGTCGTGGATTAAATAACATAGAGCTTATACCGAACTCACGTTTGGTAGGATATATTAGACCTACACGTCAATGATTTTTCTACAACCTCAATTCTGTCGACACCAGCAAACCTATCACCTTTCTCTGTTTACAACGTCGATAAAGCCAGCATTATGAAGGCTCCTAAAATACTAAGGGCTAGTACAAAATATAAATACAAGCATCCGCATCCAGCATTCCCTCCTTCTGGAGTAGGAACTGGTGAGTTGTCCGATATAGTAGTGGGATTTAATAATAGTTCTGGCTCAAGAGCATCCTTAACTTCATCCAGGAATCTTCCCCTAAACATATAATGAAGGACGAAACCAAATAAATAAAAAGCCAAAAATGACATGCCCCCTTTTATTCTTATTATGGTCTTTTGTTTTTTGGGTGCATGTTTGACAGAAACTATTGCATGAACAAAAAAGGATTTCTTTAATCTAGTAAAACTCCCCTCAAATGATTGATCACAATCGGGAAAGTGGTTTTTTAATACTTGATAAACTCTTTCTATCGTAATATTGGGGTTATACCCTAATTCAATTTTTTTACTCATAATATATTATTTTTTATGCAAAATCCTTATAAACGCCACTAAGCATAAGTATTATAAAACTTACGACAAGTAAAATGATGACTACTATCCATTGTTTGATTTTATCCTTTCTGGATTGCTCTTTCAATATTGGTACTAGCATTTCCATTTTTTGCATGGCATAATCCCTACTCTCATTTTTTCTAACAGCAGCTAAGCACAGATTATATGCTTCTCTATACTTTTTGTTAGCTATCAACCCCTCAACCATAGTTTCTAACTTATTATCTACTGAGGCAACCATAATTTCTGTTTCATCAGCGTCATCAGCGTCAACAGGCCTTGGAGGCTTCGGAGGCTCTGGCTTATCTGTAGTCTGCGTACTTGAAGGGGAAGGCAATATTTCCAAAAACTCGGATATACTACTTGGTCTATCTGCCTGGCGAACTTGCATGGCTTTCCTCACTGCTTCTACAACTGGTTTGGAGAAGATAGGGGGCAATGGGGGCAACTTTTCATTTATTAAGTCCATGGCTTGGGGCGGAGTATTCCCGGTCACCAACTTGTACAACGTAGCACCCAATGCGTATATGTCCGTTTGTGGAGAGAAGGTGCTCACACCGCCTTGCTTGTATTGCTCTATCGGCGCATAACCGTGACTTATCGCCACAGGCGTTGTGCTAGTCTGTTCGCCCTGAGCGTCATATTGCTTGGACACGCCAAAGTCTATCAGAATGGCCCTGTTGTCCGAACGGCTCACCATGATATTAGCTGGCTTGATATCCAGATGATTGACTTTGCGCTGATGGACAAAGTCCAACGCCCAGGCCACTTGTTTGACGTATGCCACAGCCTCGGCTTCGGGCAGTGCTCCACGGCTTTTGACCATATCATTGAGGTTGACTCCGTCGATATAGTCCATCACATAATAGGCCGTATTGTTCTCCTTAAAAATATCATGAATACGGATGATATTGGGATGTTCCAATTTGGAGATTGTGAGGGCTTCCTTTAAGAACTTCTGCATGAAGCGCTCCACGATTTCACGACTACTCTGTGTGCCCAGTGTCACGTGGCTTGTCACCTCATCTCGTTCGCAATATTCCCTGAAGAAAAATTCCTTTACGCAAACTTTTCTGTCAAACAATTCTTGAGTAGCCTGGTAGGTGATACCAAAACCACCCTGGCCCAAGACTTTTTCTATTTTGTATTTGCCGCCCTGTAGGAGAGCACCGACTTTCAGTTGTGACATATATTTAATTGCTTAATATTTCTAATCAAAAATTACATACAAGGATTGACCACAGCAAGGCATATTCTTATCAGTTAAAAATAACTTGAGAGTGATGAATAGCAAAATGCCATGAAAGTTTCAAAGTTTGGGGGCTGATTAGTAACCTTGCTGTGACGCCTTGTTATACCATTTTACAGCCTCTACATTGTTTTTGGGCACACCACAACCATTTTCATAACACCAGCCTAATTTGCATTGCGCTTTGGCATAGCCTTGTTCGGCGGCCTTGCGGTACCATTTTGCGGCTTCAGTCTTGTCTTGGTGCACACCATAGCCATAGTAATAGCACTCGCCCAAATTCAATTGAGCTGAGGCATAGCCTTGTTCAGCGGCTTTGCGGTACCACTTTGCGGCTTCTGTATAATTTTGGAGTATACCATAGCCATTATCATAGCACTTGCCTAAATTGTATTGCGCTTGGATATTACCTTGCTCGGCAGCCTTGTGGTACCATTCTATAGCCATAGTGTAGTTTTTGGGAACACCTAAGCCATTGTAATAGCACTCACCTAATTGGAATTGCGCATGGGCATGACCTTGTTCGGCGGCCTGGCGGTACCATTCTACAGCCATAGTGTAGTTTTGGGGCACACCTTCGCCATTATAATAACACCAGCCCAAACAGAATTGCGCATCAGCATTACCTTGCTCAGCCGCTTTGCAGTACCACTTTGCGGCTTCAGTGTAATTTTGGGGCACACCTTCGCCATTATAATAACAGCAGCCCAAACAGAATTGTGCTTCGGCATTACCTTGGGTGGCCTGGCGGTACTGATTAACGGCTTCAGCATCGTTTTGGGACACATCTGTGCCATTAGTCTTCTTTTCCCCCTGCTCACCTGTATGTGATTTATCTTCTGAGACAACTATTATTTCTGTTTCATCAGCGACATTAGGCTTCTTTGGAAGCTCTGGTTCATCTGTAGAAGAGGAATGCAATATTTCTAAAAAGTCGGATATACAACCAGGCCTTTTTTGTTTACTAACTTGCATCGCCTTCTTTATAGCTTCTACAACTGGTTTGGAGATGGTAGAGGGCAATGGGGGCAAACCTTCATCTATTAGGTCCATGGCTTGGGGAGGTGTATTCCCTGTCAGCAACTTGTACAATGTGGCACCCAATGCGTAAATATCTGTTTGTGGAGAGAAGGTGCTCACACCGCCTTGCTTGTACTGCTCCATCGGCGCATAACCGTGACTTATCGCTACAGGCGTTGTGCTGGTTTGTTCGCCCTGATCATCATATTGCTTGGAGACACCGAAGTCTATCAGAATGGCCCTGTTGTCCGAACGGCTCACCATGATATTTGCTGGCTTGACATCCAAATGGTTGACATTGCGCTGATGGACAAAGTCCAACGCCTCGGCCACTTGCTTGACGTACGCCACAGCCTCGGCCTCGGGCAGCGCTCCACGGCTTTTGACCATATCATTGAGATTTTCTCCGTCGATATAGTCCATTACATAATAGGCCGTATTGTTTTCTATGAAAATATCATGAATACGGATGATATTGGGATGTTCGAGTTTGAAAATAGTCTTGGCTTCCTTCAGAAATTTCTCCTTGAAGCGCTCCACCATATTATGACTGCCCTTTGTGCCAATAACGATAACGCGGCTTGTCGCCTCATCTCGTTCGCAATACTCCCTGAAGAAAAATTCCTTTACGCAAACTTTTTTATCCAACAGTTTGTGTATTACCTGATAGGTGATACCAAAACCGCCCTGACCCAAGACTTTTTCTATTTTGAATTTGCCTCCTTGGAGGGAAGCACCGATTTTCAGTTGTGACATAATTTAATTTTCAGAATCTATAAGGAGCAAATTAACCTATAAAAATGAGGAAAGGAAAAGATAAGATGGATAATGGATGAAATATGGGGATTAATGGATGATATGATATTAGTGAGTAAACCAATCCGTCCAATCCATTAGGATATAATTGTCGTCAAACTTACCCCACATCACGGGGTGCTGTCTTTCATTACTCATATACCTTACTTGATGACTAACGTACAAGAAGAGTTCTCTTGCAGTAATCAATCTATTATAATCTAAATCAGCATCACCACAAAGTCCATTAAGCAGATAGGTGGTGAAATAGCCATTTTCCATAGCAGGACTTTCTAAAGATGTTTCTCCTCCGCGCGAAGACAAGAATAGCAATACTTCTGCATCTTGATTGTGCTGCTTATGCGAAGTAGTATTGCTGCGCAGTCCACCAGAAAAGCAAGCATCAGCAAAGATAACTTTTCTCTTGGCACGCGACTGCTTCAATATACTGCGTATTTCCTGATAGGACACACCACTCCCTTCTATTCCAGTAAAATCAAATGGACAAATACCGCCGCGATAACCATGCCCGCTGAAAGAAAACACAATTAGATCTTCTTCCTTAGCACGGCTGAATTGATCTCTCAAACTCTTTAATATTCTCGCCTTGGTAGCATTTGGTCCTGTAAGCAAAATGACGTTTTGAGTCTTCAGCTTATACAGTTCGGCAATTGCTATAGCATCCTTTTCAGGCAACATCAGATCACTTATGCTCTGATAATCGGCTACCCCCGCTACAACCACATAGGTGTCACCCTTCTGAGCGAAAACTGGGGTTAGAACTAGACTAAAAAGGATGAACAATGAGGCAAGAAAACGTGTCATGACCACTTACATTTACAATAATTACACGTCGATTTGTTCGCCAATGTTTTGTGGGGAATAAATCCTAGGAAGTTGCCACATTTAGGACAAACATAGTCTATCATAAATTGTTTATTCAGGGCTTCAATCTTTTCTGGATTTCCTGTATTACTACTATAAAACTTCACTAAAGAGTAAAGCACCAATCCCCCACCTATTAAACCAATAAAAGGCGAAATACTTCCCAATCCCGGAATAGCAAGAGACCCTAAAGTTATCAGGGACAATAATGCCATGGGCAACATGCGATAAAAATTAATCTTAGCTGCTTGCTTTTGGATTGCTATCTTATCATTAGAATATTTATCATATACTTCTTCTAGTTTTCTAAACTTTGCTATAAAGTCTTCAGGATAACCACCAGAACCAGCGAGTAGCTGCTTTACAGTAATTCTAAACACTGGGCCCAATTGTATTTCCGTGTCAGCTGTGACATTAGTTTTAATAATCTTTTGTCCATTCACATACGTACCGTTCTTACTTAGGTTTTCTATTGTATAGGTACCATCTGAGTTTTTTGTAATTTTACAATGTTTACGGCTGACAGTGGAGTCTGAAATCTTTATTCCCTGTTGTCCTTCTCTTCCTACAATTATTTCCATAATTATCTAGTTATTGTATATATTTCTTTCAATTTCTTCAATGCTTCTTTTGACACGGATAGGGTATACACTTGTGGTGCATCAAAATTTGTTAGAATCAATTGATGTTTCAAGGTATTGATCTGAAAAATGCACGAACTATTCACTATATATCGTTTGCCTATTCTGATGAAAGGTTGAATTTTCCCCCTCAACTTTTCATCTATCAATTTTTCCATATTTGCCAGGCTATACAAAATAGTGGCCTTAGCACCATTAGAGAAATAAACGTTACTATAATTTCCCTCTGATTCAAAGTATACCACATGCTTCAAACTTACCCGTATGAGTTCGTCCCGTGTATTAAAAAGCAGTATTTCCATTAAAATTAGAATTTATAGAACAGCCCTTAATTATTCTAATATTATTAGGATGTTCTCGAAAATCTACAAAAAAAGACGTGGGTGTCAGTTTGCCACTTATCCCAGTCTTCTGGCTCTCGCATTGCCATCACCTCAGGATAAGCAACGCGCCAGCCCACGCCGTGCTATATTATACTTGACTCTCGGCCGACTGTTAGTGGCCGAGGGGGTACAATACGCCCAACATGAACGCTTCGTTGCCGTATCTCTGGAGGTGATTGTCAAATTTGCGAGATTTGAAGACTCCAAGATTACGTTCGTAAACGTCCTATACCAATAAAAATATACCCACCCCGTCCCTCACTTGGGCTGGCGAGTAACATGCAAATATATACACTTTTTTAGAAAAGGAGAGTACGAGTGTGAAAAAATATTATCAAATTGGCGGAAAATGTGTTGTAGGGCATAGCCCGACAAATTCAGTCCGACTATTCCGAATGTTTGGCCTTCTACTTTTGCACTGTCGACATTGAGGTTTGTGTATCGGGCGAAGTGATTCGCTGGCGATACGTATTGTTGCCTCGCATCACTGCAGATATGTGCTGCGCGCAGTGTTTTTGATAAATCCTTTTTCCAACTTTTTAATGTGTAAAAACACTATGACTATTTTGAAGAATTTGGGATTGCAAAATCGCAATCCGCTTAATCTACGCTATCAACCGTCTCGCCACTATCTGGGTTTGCACCCCACGACGCCGTGTGTGAAGGGGGTTTGTAATTTTCTGACTTTTGATTATGGTTATCGGGCTGCTGTGGTGGCTATGCTTCGCTTGATTCGCGACTATCCGTGTATTTCGGTGGTGCAGATGATTCGCTGCTTGACGATGTTGCCGCATTCGCATTTTACACTTTATGTGGCGTGTATTTGTGGCCGCAGCCGATTGGGAGCGATGGACACGGTGCTGCCCAACGGACCGCAGATTGGGCGCTTGGTGGCGGCCATTGCTCAGCAGGAGACTGGGCTGCACCCTACACCCGAATACATTGACGACTTGAGATTGCGCTTTGGATTGTAATGGACTGCGATGATGATCGGAGGGAGTCTGATGAGAAACGAAATATCACTTTATACGCCACCTACAGTACGGGCGGAGCATGGTCGCAGTCCGCTGTTTGTCTCTCGCCGCGAGTGTGCCGTTCTTCTGTTTCCGACGTCCAGTGTCAAGGGAGCTGTGGCGGCGATGCACCGATGGATTGAGGGTGACAAACAGTTGCGCAAGGCGCTGGACAAGATAGGCTACCGACCGCGCACGAAGTGGTTGAGCCGCCGTGTGGTGGAGGTGCTGAGGCGATTCATTTAACGCATGATATGCGAGGGCTGTGATTGGCTCTCGGGGGGTAGAAAAAAAGAATGATTCGATGCGGAGTAGGTGCTCTGCATGGAATCATTTTTTTGTTGGTGCTTTGAGAGTGGCGGATGGTCTTTGCCATTTTTCTCTGCACCTATTTTTGTTGAAATGAAGTGTGTCGGTAAAGGTAGGTGGAGTGGGGAGGTGGAAAGTGCGATATGCCGAATGGAACCAAATGGTGCTGCGTCTGCGCGCTCACATCCACGAACTGCCTCGATGACCGTCAGGCTCTGCGACAATTGCGGGATCATTCAAGGCTGCTGCAATCTTCTGCGCACCTTGACGTAACCCATACCATAGAGGTAGTTGCCGTTGAAGTATTTGCTATTGCTCACGTTGCACCCCAAGACAGTTCAGAGAAGCGCTGGGCATAGGCTCATAAATGCTACGCTCCTGCTTAGCCTTTCACCTCGTCCAGTTGTATCAAACCGTTGGCTATGGCATAGATGATCAGTCCGGCTGTGGAGTGAATCTGCAGTTTCTGCGAGATGTTGCGGCGGTGCGTCGTCACGGTGTGGACAGACAGGCACAGTGCATTGGCTGTCTCCTTGTTGCTCATGCCGCGTGCCACGCACACCAGTACGTCCTTCTCGCGTTCGCCCAGTTTGCCCAGGTTTTTACCCTTTACTTCCACCTGTTTGGGCGCATTGGTATAGACGGCGGTGTTGGATTGCAGTAGGCGCTGTTCGGCCAGTTTCACTGCGGGCACGAAGATGTGGTCCTCGACGTCGCAGTGTTGTGTCAGGTCCTCTTCGCAGAGCATGATGTTGAGCAGTACCTCATTGAGCAGGAAGTTGTTTTTTTCGGGATAGTACTGGATGATCACCTCCTTCAATTCCTTCAGTTTGTCTGCCATCGGTGTGTGTTTGCCCTGAAAGGTGGCAATGCTGTATTCGCGCTTCAGGTAGCCCTGTTGCAATTGCTGTACGTAGGCAAACACCGTCTTGTTCTCGTTCTCCATGTGTTTGCGCACCTCGCGCACGTACTCGTCATAGAATTTGATGATGAGCAGGGCGATATCGTTGGTGCCCGAGCAGTCCAGGGCTTCGATCAGTTTGCGGCGGATCTGTGGCAGGTTGAACTCCAGATAGTATTCGTGTGCCTGGCGCAGGTATTCGATCAGCGCCGTCAGCGAGATGCGTTCGTAGTGGTAATCTCGGCCCGTGCAGTAGTTGACCACTTGCAGAAAGGTCTCTTCGTCTACATGATGTGCGGTGCAGACTTCGGCGATTGACTTGTCGCCAAAGCCCAATGGTATGCCAAATCGGCCCAGTATCAAGATGATCGTGCTCTGGTCGCGCACCAGGTCGCGCATGCGGTCGGTAGATGTATAGGGGGTCAGAGATTTTCCCATGGTCGTCAGTGTGAATCAAGGTGGAATAAGTGCCTTCACCTCTCCCCATTGTTCAGATCAATGCACGCGGCTGTACAAGGTTTGCTGGCACAGGGGCGGTGCGCTATGGGGCTGGTTTGGTGGGACAAAGATACGCAACTCTTGCGAGGTGTGCAATACCTAAATGTGATGAAAAACTTGAAAGGAGGTAAGAAAAAACCCACCAAAAATCTTATATTATGAGCTTGAGAATCGTGTATAAGATTTGGAAAATGAGGATTTGCAAAATTATGTTTTGCTTTGAAATAGCAATCTAATTTCCAAACGGGGTAGCGGAGCGGTACTTTACCGCTACTCCAATTTTGGTGGGTTTGTGCACAAATATTATTCTTGAAAATCCCTTGGCGAAAGG
>JAGKTZ010000017.1 GCA_021153165.1 Prevotellaceae bacterium | reverse complement strand
TATATGTATAGTTTATGCTTTCATCAGTTTACCTTCCGCTTTCAAGCGCTTTACCACGTGGTCCATTAGGCCGTTGATGTAGGATGCACTGCGGGGCGTGCTGTAAACCTTGGCGATATCAAGGTATTCGTTGAAGGTCACGCTTAGAGGAATTGACGGGAAAGCCAAAATTTCAGCTATAGCAATTTGCATGATGATGACATCCATGAAAGCCAATCGGTCATACTCCCAGTTCTTGCAGTTTTTGCTGATTAATTCTTTGACTTCTTCTTTACGTTTGATAGCTTCACGGAACAGCGCCGAGGCAAACTCACGATCCTCATCCAACGAGAATTGTGGCAACAATGGTTGCTGAGCACCATTAGCCTCTTCAAATCTTTTTATCGTCTTTAACACGAATGAGTCTATCAAGAATTTGTCGTCATTCCAATAGAGACAATGATCCTCTAAGAGAACATCGAAATCTTCGTTACCATCAATAAATGTCTTGTAGAGTTTGCGTACGATTTCGCGGTCGGCATCATAGCTAAAATCTTCTTTCGCTAAGTACATTTGGTAGATATCGCTTTCTACCATTGTGGTGTAAAGTTTCTTGTAGAAGGCATCTTCTTCGATCCACTCTTTCTTTTGCTTTTCGCGATAATCTACGAGCGCTTCGTTGAGGTCTAATTGGCAGAGGAATTTGTTTTCGGCAAACATCTTCTCGGCAAATACGCCTTCGGTCTCCTGGCCTAAGCGTGTTGCACGAGCCAATCTTGTTTCCTCTTTGCTTTCTGCCACTTTCTTGAGTTGCAGCAAAGCGTTGAGCAAATAGAGATACAATTCGTAGGATTTGTCAAAACTGAAGAAGAGTTCCTTTTCAGCATTTTCCAACGCGTCTTCTGTACGTTCGCTGCGATAGTAAGCATATATCAACTGAACGACTTTCAGTCTGATGAGTTCTCTGTTTATCATCGTCTGGGCTTTTTGATGTTATTCTTCCCACTCAGCAGTTAGCGATTTTCCCACTGAAAAATCCCACTGAGAGAGTTTACACGGCAAAAATACAAAAAAATAGGGCGAAAACTCATTTTTATCTCCTTTTTTTAGTCTGTCTCAGAAAAATAATGCAATTTTGCCAAGACGTTATGACAAATACGTAGATGAAATTCGCCCTTATGATGGGGAGGAGTTTTCTAAAATTAACTTATAATAAATAAACAATGGAAGGAAACAATGATTTGATGAAAGAGCGTATGGAAAATGACATCCTCTTTTCCAGAACGGTCAAGGCGGGCAAGCGTGTTTACTATATCGATGTGAAGCGCGACCGACACAACGAGTATTATCTCTCGATCACTGAAAGCAAGAAAATCCGTGAAGCAGGCAACGAAGAAATGCCTCCTAAATATGAAAAGCATAAGATATTCCTCTATCGCGAGGATTTGGAACGCTTCACCGCCGCTCTTGGCGCAGCAGTAGACTATACAATGGAAAATAGTCCCGAACCCTCTCGCCGTCACCACTACCACCGCGATGAGCACAAGCTCGAAGAAGGCGCAGCGGCCGAGACGCTCTATGTCGACAGCGAAGGCGAAAAGCCTCTTTCGGAAAGCGATTTCAAGTTTGATGTAACTTTCTGAAAAGTGCATTAGACTGTATTCAAATAGCAATTCAATAATAGCATATATATACAATGAAAGAAACAATTTTGTCTATCTCCGGCAAGCCCGGTTTGTTCCGCCTTTTAGCGCAAGGTAATGGTAATTTGATTTTGGAAACGCTCGACGAAACAAAGAAAAGGGTACCTGCTGGCAATCGTGACCGCGTGACATCACTTCGCGACGTATCGATGTATACTATGGACGAAGATATGCCTTTGATGCAAGTGTTCGAAAATATGAAGCAAAAGGAAAATGGTGCCAAAGTAGCCCTTGACCCTCGCAAGGCTTCTAAAGAAGAACTCTTTGCTTACCTTGAAGAAGTGCTCCCCAATTGTGATACAGATCGTATCTATCCCAGTGATGTCAAGAAATTGATTCAATGGTACAACATCTTGGTTGAGGCTGGATACACTGATTTTGCAGAAGAAGAAACCGAAGAGACAGAATCTGCTGAATAAGTTGCACCAATACGGTCTCAAATGAAATACACCGCTTATCGTTTGTCGAAAGACTGACTATAAGCGGATTTTTTGTTTGTTATCTAAATATTTTTGCGTAAGTTTGCTTTCTAGAAAATAAATAACAATAAAAGTATGAATATAGTAGAAAGATTTTTGAAGTACGTCAGCTTTGACACACAGTCGGCTGACGAAACAGGTAAAACGCCTAGCACCGACAAACAATGGGACTTGGCGCGCTACCTGAAGCAAGAACTCGAGGAGATTGGCCTCGAAGAAGTGGAACTGGACGAGCATGGCTACCTCTATGCCACACTGCCCGCCAATGTTGATGGCGATATTCCCACCGTTGGTTTCATCGCCCACATGGATACTAGCCCCGACTGCTCTGGAGCCAACGTCTGCCCTCGTATCATCCAGAATTATGATGGCTCAGACCTCGTGCTCGATGCAGAGGCTGGCATCGTGACCACAACGAAAAAGTTTCCCGAACTTCTCGACCACGTGGGCGAAGACCTCATCGTGACCGACGGCCACACTTTGCTCGGAGCCGATGACAAGGCGGGCATTGCCGAAATCGTACAAGCCATGGTCTATCTCAAAGCGCACCCCGAGGTGAAGCACGGCCGTATCCGTGTGGCATTCAATCCGGACGAGGAGATAGGACTCGGCGCACACAAATTCGATGTGGAAAAGTTCGGTTGCCAGTGGGCTTACACTATGGACGGCGGCGAACTAGGAGAATTGGAATTTGAAAACTTCAATGCCGCGGCAGCACAGATCAAGGTGACAGGGGTTAGTGTTCACCCCGGCTATGCCAAGGGCAAGATGATCAATGCAGCACGCGTGGCTGCCGAGATGGCGGCAATGATGCCCGTTGAGCAGACTCCTGAATGCACTACCGAATACGAGGGCTTCTACCACTTGCTCGATATGCAGGGAGGTGTAGAGCATGCATCGCTCACCTACATCATTCGCGATCACGACCGCACCAAGTTCGAAGCGCGCAAAGCCTATGTCACCGCCCTCGGCGAATTGATGAACCAAAAGTATGGCCAGGGCGTCGTAGCCGTGGAACTGAAGGACCAATACTATAATATGCGCGAGCAAGTCGAACCCGTGATGCATATCATCGATATCGCCACCGAAGCCATGCGTGCCCTTGACATCACTCCCCGCGTTCGCGCCATCCGTGGTGGTACCGACGGAGCACAGCTCTCATTCAAGGGTCTGCCCTGTCCTAACATCTTTGCCGGAGGCCTCAACTTCCACGGCCCACACGAATTCCTGCCTATCCCTAATCTGGAAAAGGCGTGCCAGGTCGTTGTGAAAATCTGCGAACTGGTGGCTAAGAGATAAAGTCATCCATTTGATGCATAACTGCTAAGGCGCACTGAGGTCCGAGGTGGTATCTGTAGATACAGACCATCTCGGACCTTATACATTTCCAAATACTTTTATACGACAAGGAGAGCAGAAGCTATGCTCGCACTTTGACAATCTACCGATAACCACTCACAAGGTCTTTCTACCCCGTTGAACCAAGCCTCGCTTCTTTGGCACACGCTGGGTTTGCATAGAAAGTTGTGGATGCATGAAACGAGATGAGATGACGAACTAAAAAAAGCATCCCACCATTTAATTGATGGAATGCTTATGGTCTGTCTATTGTCGCTGGTATATGCGACGAATGAAGTTTCTTTTCTTTTTACTTCACTACCACCTTTCGTGTTGTAGAGTTGGCAGTAGTATTGATTTTGATAACGTATACACCAGGTTCGAGTCCGCTGAGCGAAACAGTTGCTTCGTCACCACGACGGATGTCTTCATGATACTGAGAGAGCACCTTGCGACCGCTTGTAGTATAAACAGCGATATCTGCATAACTTTCGTTTGAACCAAAGAGCACGCGCCACTCATCAGCTTGCTTCAACAATGTGATTGGCGTCTCGCTATTGAAGACATCGTTCACACCGACTTCGGTATATTGTATAGCCTTCTTCAAGCCCTCGTAAGCATCAATTTTGCCATAGCCACGCTTTTCGTTGGTTGGAGTAAAACCTGTAGCGCCGTCCTTGCGTGCTGTTTCCTTAAATATATTTTCAATATCCTTGGGCGAGAGTTCTGGGTTGGCTTCAAGCCAAAGTGCGATCGTACCAGTCACGACTGGGGTCGCCATAGATGTACCACTCATCACGCCGTAATAGTATTCCTTGAGGCCTACTTTTTGCTTTGCGGTCAGGGCAACATTGCTTTTCGAGAAGTCTGCGGCATAACTGTTGTATCCAGCAGAGATGACCGAACCGGGTGCAACAATCATAGGCTTGACAGCATCACCCAGATAGGGACCAATATTGCTGAAGTTAGAGATAGCGCCCTTGGAACCCGAGCTCATGCTATAAGTCCTGCTATCGACAAGACTAACGAATGTGCCGTTGTTGCCATTATACGATCCCACAGCAATAGCGAGGGGGATAGTCGCTGCACCTTCGCCTACACAATACTTATTGTCGCCTGTAGCGGCTGAGGGTGATCCGATGGGTTTGTAGAACTCGCCACCGCCATCATTGCACCAAGCGTGGAAAGAACTACCCTTGAAACCAGTCACCTCGATACCAAAGATCAATTTGCTGTCACCGCCGTTCATCACGCTGGCATTGATTGAAAAGGTGTAGTGCTCCTTCATATTATATTGTGCGATTTCGCCCACAGTGCTACCACACTTTTTCCAGAAGTCGTCGGTCTTATAGTCCTTTTGCTTATTAGCCGTATTGTAAACGAATGGACGCACAGAGAAGTGTTGCTGTCCATCAGCTGCAGTGTTCCACATATCTACATAGTAAGAGTTGTAGGGGGTGCCGTCAGCCTTGACATTCTTGACATAGAGATTGATGGTCTGAGCATCTTCTGTAAATTCGTAGCTCGTGTGCAGTTTCTTATCACCATCATTACCCATCGCAGCGACCAGGATACCGCCTGCCTTGCAGTAGTCGTTCATGCTTGAACAATAGGGTGTCTTACCGTCATGTGGACCGACCATCGAACCAAAACTCATATTGATGACGTAGGGTTTGCCCTCGCCAGCAGCAAATTCGCTGATGTATTTTGTCACTTCAAGCACTTCTGCACTTTTAAAGCTCGATGGAATCATAATGAGATCTGCCTCGGGAGCTATACCATAGACATCAAAGCCATCAATCTTACTACCGGCTGCAATAGTAGTGACGTGTGTGGCATGGCTAGAGCTGAAGCCGTCGCCGCCAGTTGGGATGACAGTCGTAGGTTTTGAACCCGCATTCTTTCTGTTCCACACGGCCTTCACACGCGAGTTGCCGTCAGCGTCGAGGAATGAGCCGTGCTTGAATTCGAAGCTTTGATCGATCACACCGACGATGACGCCTTTGCCAGTATAGGGTGTCTCCAGATCTGTACCATTGTGCACCTTGTCAGCCTTGACTTCTGCACGCGTTCCAGCCATAAAGGGCTGATGTTGTACGCTAGAGCTGATATACGTCACTTGAGGCATTTCTGACAGCACGCCCAGATAGTCCACTGGCACACTTGCTGTAATGGTGTTACTACTGATCACAGTAGCTGTGTAGCCTGCCGCAGTGATAGTCTGTGCTACACCCTCGCTGTCGGTACAGTTGATGATATAATCCTTTACTTCGGCTACAGCTGCAGTCTTGCCATCAAGGCCGCGTGAAGCCTGTCGCACTTCAATCAAAGCTTGATTGGCCTGTGCGTCCATTTTCTTGTTGGTGTTCAACACGATTTGCGCAGAAGCAGGAGTGACTATCCCTGCCGCACAAATGAAAAGAGGAATAAATCTTTTTTTCATAAAGGGGATGAACGATGTATGATATTATGAATGCTAATTCTTACAAATTGAAAGCAGACTGAGGTATATTTTCTTCAATCTGCTTTAAAATTTATTGCAAAAGTACTAAAAAGATTTGAATCTGTAGGTCAATATAATGTTATTTAACTTTTTAAGATTACATTGAGAGCTCGTGCTGCATGGTATTGGGGGTGGAAACTGGGCGTCAATGGTGTGAACTTTCGACGGATTCCCTGTGAAACATTTCCTTAATGTCTGTTAAAATGCATTTGCATTTCTGCAAAAAATATTGTATCTTTGTGATACAAAAGTGGGGAATTGCCTGAACACGGACAATTCCCTTTTTCTTTTCTCTATTTCTCGCAAAAAAAGTCTAATTCTAGTGAAAATTTTGCGCCGTCTCGTTGAAAAAAAGTCTAGGGTTTATTGAAATTTCCCTAGACTTTTTTTGAAAAAGGTCTTATATTTTTTGCAAAAGGCTTGACCAAATACTTACGAAGCCTTAAACTTTCCTAAAAAATACTAAAACTCGGTGGCGTGAAACCATACATTAATACATGCGCCCTTGCGAATAGTCTTCGTCCCCTACCCTAGCACTTGTGCGTCATGATGTCGAGCACCTTGCGATCGGTCTCGTTCATCGAATCCGAACCAATGGCTACGAGGTTGCGTATGCTCTGTTCGACATCCTCGTCGATGATGCCCTCGACTGCACTGACACAATTGCCCTGCATAGCCAACATGGCCGACAAGACGGCTGTGCTGACACCCGAGGTAACCTTGAGCGCACAACTAGGCTTGGCTCCATCGCATATCATTCCGGTGAGATTAGCGATCATATTCTTGACCGCAAAGGTGATTTGCTCGAAATTGCCGCCCATCAGATAGGTGATGCCACAACTAGAACCAGTGGCTGCTACGACACAACCGCAGAGGGCTGAGAGTGTGCCCAATTGTTGCTTGATGTAGATGGCAGTGAGGTGACTCAATAGTAGTGCGCGTGTAGTCTCTTCGGCAGTGTTGTGATTCTCCCTGGCAAAAACGACGACAGGATTTGTGGCACAAATGCCCTGATTGCCACTGCCCGAATTGCTCATCACAGGAATCATGGCACCAGCCATACGTGCATCGCATGCCAGCCCTGTGCTTGACAAGACTTTTGAGAAAATACTTTCGCCCATGATGCCGCGACCCAAGGGTCGTGAGAGCGTCTTGCCCAAGCCGTGGCCGTAGTTGCCCTCGAGGGATTGCTGAGCGGCGGCCAGGTTGAGTCGTGCCGCGTCGTTGATAAATTCGATATCTGCCAATGGTGTGGTGGTAGCAAAGTCATACACACGGCGCAGGGTGAGTTCGACTTCTGCAGTGCCTTGACCGGTGGCAGCCGAAGTTCCACCATGACGCTGGTCCATCACCACCTGTCCATTGTTTTCTATATATATATATTGTGTATGTCTTTGAGAAATGATGACACAAGCATGCGTATCATCAGCACCGTAGGCGTGTACCTCGACATAGAGTTTCTCAGGTGCATCTTCCTTGTGCTGAATATCAATGCGCCCCTGGCTGATATATTCCTTGCCTGCCTCGACAGCCTCTGGACTACAGTCTTTCAGCACTTCAAGGCCGTAAGAAGATCTACCAATAGTAGCCCCCAATGCGATAGCTATGGGCAAGCCCACCATACCTGTGCCAGGTATACCGACACCCATTGCATTTTTCAGGATATTAGCACTAAGCAGGACTTTGATACGCTCGGGGCGAGCGCCAAGTTCCTCGGTCGCTCTGGCCACAGCCAATGCGACACAAATAGGTTCGGTGCATCCCATGGCTGGTATGACTTGCTGCTTGACGAGTGCAATGATTTGTTGTCTTTGCTGGTCTGTCAAAGGGGTATATTGGGTATTATTGTTTGCCATTTTATCTTAATTATGTTATTGTAAGTAGTGGGTTCACTTCTCTATACAGTAGGCTTACGTGGTCGGGGATGACTGGGGCCGCCTCTTGATGCGAAGGACTCACACGCTTCTCCTCATTCGCTTGCTCCTATCTCACCATCACCTATCTATCACCCTCACAGCAGGGGGCTGGGTCATTTTCTTCAATTTCGGCGGCACTTGCTTGCGCTTGTACCTCTTGTCTGAACTCGCGGGGCGTGACATTGTATTTTCTGTGGAAAGCGACATAGAAGGCTTGACGCGACGCAAATCCAGCGCTCAGTCCAATCTCCTCGACGGAATATCCTGCGTGCTTCTTGCTCTTAAGCAATCGGCATGCTTCACGCAATTTCAAAGAGTTGATCAGCATACGAAAATTGCCGCCATTGGTATGCACCGCTACAGATGCTGCGATGTGGCGTGTGTCGCACCCGAGTTCCTGAGCCAGCATGCGGCTGGTGTAGTTGGGATTACGATATAATTTGCCAATGCTGAGTTTGTTCATTATCCTGACAAACAGCTCGTCCGACCGCTTCAAAGCTAAGCGATTACGATAGGATTGTGGAGTTGTCTTAACTTGTTGCTTTGCCATTTTGTAAGATTAACGATTAACGTTGACGGATTAGCGGTTAAACGTCTGTGCTTCGCGTCAAAGAGGTCTTTTTTTATGAAAAGGCAATTCTTCTGAGCTCTTTTCCTAAAAATCCATGCACAAAAGTAAACATTTTTATTAGACATCTCACCGCTAAATGCTGAAAAAAAACTATTTTTGCAGAAAGAATATAAATATAATAGGTTTTTGCACGAACTCCTGATCTGACTGTAGGGTGTGTCGTGAAAAGGCTATCACCTAAAAATCTAATGATATGACTAAGCAAGAAATCATTGACAACATTCGCCGTAAGAAATCGTTCCTCTGTGTGGGCTTGGATACCGACTTGAAAAAAATCCCCCCACACCTTTTGAATGAAGAGGACCCCATCTTTGCTTTCAACAAGGCTATCATCGACGCCACAGCACCCTATTGCGTAGCATACAAGCCCAATTTGGCTTTCTATGAATGCTTCGGTTTGAAGGGTTGGGCAGCGTTTGAAAAGACCGTCAACTATATTCGCCAAAACTATCCCGACCAATTCATCATCGCAGATGCTAAGCGCGGAGATATTGGCAATACTTCGGCGATGTATGCTCGTGCTTTGTTTGAAGAACTCGATGTCGACGCTATCACTGTGGCACCTTACATGGGCGAAGACAGCGTGAAGCCTTTCTTGGGTTATCCTGGCAAGTGGGTTATTCTTTTGGCGCTGACTAGTAATCCTGGTTCTGCCGACTTCCAAAATATGGAATCAGCAGACGGCGAAAAGTTGTTCGAACGTGTATTGCGTCGCTCACAGGACTGGGCGGGCGATGACCAAATGATGTATGTAGTCGGAGCAACCCGCGGCCGCGCTTTCGAAGATGTGCGCAAGATTGCGCCCAACAACTTCCTCTTGGTGCCAGGCGTAGGTGCACAGGGCGGTAGCTTGGCAGAGGTTTGCCAATATGGTATGACTGCAGATTGTGGTCTGTTGGTGAATTCATCACGCGGCATTATTTATGCAGACAATACGCCTGCCTTTGCAGAAGCTGCTGGACGCGCTGCAGCAGAGTTGCAACAAGAAATGGCAGCATTGTTAGTAGGCTAGTTATTAGTAAACTGGTAGACGAGTCGTTAGTAGAATTTATTCACACGTTTACTTGTCCCTCGTTCAACATTAATTGTTATCCCCTGATCTTAAAATGTCATCACTTCCCCCTCCTGCACAAGTCAAATGGTCGCCCAATGTCATTTTGGTCGACGCAGATTATATTGACCATGTAGCCTTTCATCTCGTCGTCAACTTTGAACGTATGCTCGGCCGCCGCGTGCCGCCAGCAGACCTACCCCATTGGTTGGACTGCATCGCTTTGGACGGCGGATTGCGCCCAGGCGACAACGATGTGCAGGTAGTACTCTTTCATAGCAAAGGCGTGAAAAAGATGCAACATTTCTCGCCCGCTGAATTTGCCAAAGAATTAGATGGAATAGCCTTTCGAGATAATCTTGGCGAGTTTACACTACAATCTATCGAAGTAGAAGATTTGACATCGACTATGGACCTGTTGAAAGAGTCTATTGAGTTGATGGTACAATCCGAGACTGTGCAAAAAGTGATGATTGTGGCAGATATGGAGGGAGACACCTCTACCCTACTCAAAGCTGTGGCAGATGCTGAGGAAAAGAAAAAAGAATTCATATTCTTTGGGATGCAACCTCTCGCTCCAGCCAAATCCTACAGCTCAGAAATCCTGGGTTATTCACTTATGGCTGCATTGGGCATTAGCAGTGACGAAGTTGCTAGAAAAATGTAATCAGACAAAAAGAATTTCATTAAGACATTAATAACATAAATAATAACCTAAACAAAAAACTCCTAAATCACAATGGAAGCAAAACTTCAACAAGTCGTATCACAATTTGATGTACAAGGTACAGTCGTAGACGTTCGCCCCTTGGGCAATGGTTTGATCAACACTACTTATAAGGTAGAAACTGAAGGCGATGCGCCCAACTATGTATTGCAAAATGTCAACAACGCTATTTTCCCTGACGTAGAAATGTTGATGGACAATATCGTGACAGTGACCAACCATATCCGTGCTAAGTACGAAGCTGCAGGCATGACCGACGTAGAGCGCCGCGTATTGCGATTCGTACCAGCTAAGGACGGCAAGTATTTCCACTTTGATGGCGAAAAGTATTGGCGCGTGATGGTATTCATCCCTGATACCGTATCGCAGACAGCAGTTACTCCCGAAAGTTCATATATCGTAGGCGAAACTTTCGGTAACTTCCAAGCTATGCTGGCAGACGTTCCAACAGAATTGGGCGAAACTATCAAGGACTTCCACAATATGGAATTCCGTCTGCAACAATTGCGCGAGGCTGTAGCAGAAAATAAAGCTGGCCGTTTGGCTGAAGTACAATGGCTCGTAGACGAACTCGAAGCACGCGCAGAAGAAATGTGCAAGGGCGAACGTCTCCATCGTGAAGGCAAATTGGCTAAGCGCATCTGCCACTGCGACACTAAAGTGGACAACATCCTCTTCGACGCTGACGGCAATGTGCTCTGCGTGATCGACCTCGACACTGTGATGCCCAACTTCATCTTCTCAGACTTCGGCGACTTCCTCCGCTCAGCAGCGAACACTGGTCGCGAAGACGACAAGGACTTGGACAATGTCAACTTCAACATGGATATCTTCAAAGCATTTGCAGAAGGTTATCTGAAGAGTGCTAAAGTATTCCTCACGCCATTGGAAATCGAAAACTTGCCCTACGCAGCTGCCCTCTTTCCCTATATGCAGACCGTGCGCTTCTTGGCAGACTACATCAACGGAGATACTTACTACAAGACACAATATCCCGAACACAACCTTGTACGTTCAAAGGCACAATTCAAACTCCTCCAAAGCGTAGAAGCTCACCAAGCAGAAATGCAAGCATTCATCCAATCTAAGTTGGGTTAATTTGTAGCCTCCCTATCTAGAGAAATATACGATTAGATGCATCCTTTTCGATGAAGGGTGCATCTTTTTTTGGTAATTGCTTTGCTTGGCACGCTGACCGCTTTTTGTCAAAATTTTTCGCATTTTAGAGGGACGAGAATCGCTTAAAATCCATCAACTAACCCTTGGGTCGCAAATACGACATTCTCAACGAGGTTAAAATTGCCCTTTTGCGCATTTTCACCCCTAAAACTCCTAAAATTTTATTAAAACATAGGACAAAATGGGCTAAACATAAGAAAAATTACCCTTATTGTAGGCAAAATTAGATTAGGCTTAATTGTATTTAACTTAGACATAAATCAAAAAACATTAGACCTAATTTTATTTTTCCTTAATATAAATTTAACAAACCCTAAGATAATTTCAACTATACTTAATCTTATGCTGAAAAACATTTCTATTTAACAAAGTGTATTTGTCAAAAATTTTCGCATTTTTTGCAATGGAATTAATGCAGCGCCATAAAATAAAAAAGCCCACACACGTGGTGCAGACCATTTATAGCATTGTAGGTTATTGCTTTAGTCCGTAGGCATTGCCCCCATCTGTTGTCCACATTACATTCCCCAATGAAATAAACCAACAAGAGAATTGAACCTACGACTGGGAGAAAGTACACAAGCACAGCCTTATTCAAAAAAGATGGTGACGATTAATTGCATGCATATCCATCCTTTTTTGCTTTAGCTCTCATCCTAGAGATACGGGAATCAAAGTCAGGGTGTGAAGAAAAAGCATAAAGAAGCTTTTGATATTTAGAATTGCCCGACTTAGACAGTACTTTTAGTTTCTTGAAAGCTTGACCCATAGCCCAAGGATTCTTACCGCATTTCTTGAGGAAAGCATAACCATAATCATCGGCTTGTTCTTCGTGCTCTCGCGAGTGTTTTGCAGAAAGAGCTACGCTGGTAATACTACCCAAATAGGAATCGGACAAAGTCGCCCAGGTATCACTCATAGCACCCAATGCATCCGAAGCAGCACTTCGCAACAAAGCGCTTTTCCATGCCTTATGAGAATGACGCAAAGCTACATGTCCAATTTCATGCCCAATGACGCCCAGCAATTCATTGTCTGACAGCGCATCCATCAGAGCCGAATACACACGAATACTACCATCTGGACAAGCAAAAGCATTAACCTCGCTCGTTTGATACACCTTGAAGTTTAATGGTGTCCCATTAGCATTTGTCATACCTCGTGTCAAACGCTTCAATCGCTGTGTGTAGGCACTATTGGCTGAGCACACTTTGTTCGATCTGTCCATACTTGCCACACTCTGTCGGACCATGTCCGCAAAGTCCTTGTCGGAAATAGTCATCGCCTGCCCAGCCTTGAGCGCTCCAGAAAGAGCACGCAACCAAGATTGACCAAAACTCGGCACAGAAATAGCAAAAGTCATACATACAATCAACAAAAGTTTCTTCATATTTTTCTCTTTACTTTAAAAATACAATGGAAATGCATAACTCCATAATGAGAAGCACTGCAAAATTAACATTTTATTGTTATATGCCAATAAAAATAGACGAATATGCCACAACACACCATATACTGCGCGAAATATTAAAACGTGCTGTACATGCTCATCCGATCCTTTTTAGTCCTTTTCAGAAAGATTGAATAAAAAAGCCAATAATAGTTTGCACTTCTTATACAATATTGTACATTTGCAACATCATTAAATCTAAATTTAATTTTTCAACATTTTAAAAGAATAAAGAATTTATGAAAAAGACACTTTTGATGTTTGCAGCAGCAAGTGTGTTGGTGGCTTGTGGTGGCAACAAGGAAAATGAGAAGACCATGGAGGCTAAACCAGAAGTATATGAAGCCAGCGATATGGAATTTGTCGAAGATACGCTTCAGACGGAGGACGAAGACTCCTATTCTGGCGCGTATTCTGGTGGCGCTGCTGAACGTAAACCTGTAGAAGCAGCTGAGGAAGATATAGAATTCAACGAAAACGTCGACGAAGCTGAGGCGGCTTTTGAGGAAGCGGCTGAAGCTGCTGAAGCAGAAAGTGAACTCAAGGCTGCTGCTAAGGGAGCGTACGAACGTGGAAAGGAAAAGTATAACGAAAAGAAACAAGAAATCGAAGAAAGCGAAACGTATCAGAATGCTAAAGAAAAGGCTGGCGAGTTGAAAGAAAAGGCAACTGAGAAAGCCACTGATTTGCTCAATGATATGTTCAACTAATCAATCACTATCGTTTTTTCATCACACTTTATCAACCATCGCACGACAGGCTTCTGATCGTGCGATTTCTTTTGTATCCTATAAGTTAATTTCCACGAATCCGAAAAAATATGAGGTATCAACCATTTTTTTTGAATCAAAATAAAAATATTTCGTTCAGACTTTGTAACTTTGTCACTGCAAGGCCGAAACAAGGTCCAAACTTGCTTATCAAAAGAAAATAGGGAATCCTTCTCTATCCAGCAACTCGTATGAACTGACCCTAATAAGGCAAGAAAAAGGACCACATTCTGACACTGAATAATTCAAATTTTAATTCAAATATAATACTATGACCTTAATCAAATCGATTTCTGGCTTCCGTGGCACTATCGGTGGTAGACCAGGTGACACACTCAACCCCGTGGACATCGCAAAGTCTGTATCTGCTTATGCAGCATTGCGTGAAAAGAAAGTAAGTAGAAACTATCGTCGCAAAATCGTAGTAGGCCGTGACGCACGTATGTCAGGCGAAATGGTGATGCACGTAGTCAGCGGTACCCTGATGAGTATGGGTTTTGATGTAATCAATATTGGTTTGGCATCAACACCTACTACTGAAATTGCTGTAACTTTGGAAAAAGCCGTAGGTGGTATTATTATTACCGCAAGTCACAACCCACGTCAATGGAATGCTTTGAAGTTCTTGGACGAAAAGGGTGAATTCCTCGGTCCAGAAGAAGCTTCAGAAGTCGTACGTTTGGCTAACAACTGCAACTTCGAATTTGCCGACGTAGATACATTGGGTTGCTATATCAAAAACTTCACTTACGACCAACGCCACATCGAAATGGTGAAAGATCTCGAGCTTGTTGATGTAGAAGCTATTCGTCGTGCACACTTCAATGTGGCTATTGATGCTGTCAACTCGGTCGGCGGTGTCATCCTTCCTAAACTTTTGGGCCAATTGGGCGTTACTCAAGTGACAGGCATCAACACAGACCCTACAGGCGACTTTGCACACAATCCTGAACCCCTCAAGGAACACCTCTCTGAGATTCGCAACTTGATGCGCAAGGGCCGTCATGACATCGGTTTTGTCGTAGACCCTGATGTTGACCGTTTGGCTTTGGTATGCGAAGATGGTTCTATGTTTGGTGAAGAAAATACCCTCGTTGCTGTAGCCGACTATGTATTGCAACATACTCCAGGCAATACTGTCAGCAACCTCTCTTCGACTCGTGGACTCCGCGACGTGACAGAAAAGTATGGTTGCAACTACACACCTGCTGCCGTAGGCGAAGTCAACGTAGTGACCAAGATGAAAGAAACCGGTGCAGTGATCGGTGGCGAAGGCAACGGTGGTGTAATCTATCCTGCTGCACACAGCGGACGCGACGCCTTGGTAGGTATTGCATTGCTCTTGACTTATCTGGCTAAGACTGGTATGAAGGCTAGCGAATTGCGCGATTCATTGCCTAAGTATTATATTGCTAAGAACCGTATCGACCTCGATCCTACAACTGATATCTATGCTATCTTGCAAAAGGTGAAAGAACTCTACAAGAACGAAACGGTGACAGACATCGACGGTGTGAAGATCGACTTTGCTGACAAGTGGGTACACCTCCGCAAGTCTAACACCGAGCCAATCATCCGTGTATACTCTGAAGCACACACTATGGAAGAAGCAGATGCTTTGGGTAAGCAAATCATGGATTTGGTGTACAACATGACTCAAAAGTAAAAATATATTTCACCAATTAAAAGACAATTGCTCCATTCGTTTCTGCGAAGGTTCTTCACAAAGGCGAGGGCAATTGTCTTTTTTTTATAAGGTAAATATTATGAACAAGAAATCTTTGTTGCTTTTAACCCCTGCTTTGTTGCCTGCCTCAATGCTGGCACAGCAGCGCTACAACATCGTCTATATCATGACCGACGACCACACGGCGCAAATGATGTCGTGCTATGACGACACACACGTGTCGACACCCAATCTGGATCGTATTGCAGCCGATGGCGTCAAGTTCGTCAATTCCTACGTAGCCAATTCGCTGTCGGGCCCCAGCCGTGCATGTATGCTCACAGGTAAGCACAGTCACAAAAATGGCTTTACCAACAATGAACACGGGGTCTTTGATGGTTCGCAGCAGACTATGCCAAAGTTGATGCAACAAGCAGGCTATCAGACAGCACTCATAGGCAAGTGGCACCTCGTGTCTACCCCCACTGGCTTCGACTACTGGAATATCATCCCTGGTCAAGGCGATTACTACAACCCCGACTTTATCCAAATGGACGGTAGCCGCACGCGCGAGACGGGGTACCTCACCAATATCATCACAGACAAGGCTATCGACTGGCTCGAGCATAAGCGTGACAAGGAGAAACCCTTCATCCTGTTCCTGCACCACAAAGCTTGCCACCGTTGCTGGTTGCCCGAGTTGAAATACCTGTCGGAGTATGAGGACAAGAATTTCACCTTGCCTGAAAATTTCTACGACAATTACGAAGGACGCCAGGCTGCCGCAGCACAAGAGATGGAGGTGGTGCGAGATATGGACATGACCTACGATGTGCACTTGATGGATGCCAACGTCAAGACCAGACTCACCGATGGCTACCTATCGATGATCGGCCGCCTCAGTTCTGCCGAGCGTGCCAAGTACGATCAGTTCTATGACTCCCTGGCCATTGACTTCCGTGCCAAGAGGCTCAGTGGAAAGGCTCTGGGCGAATACAAATTCCAACGCTATATGCGCGACTATGCCAAGGTGCTAAAGTCACTGGACGACAATGTGGGCCGCACGCTCGACTATCTGAAGCAGGCAGGTCTGTTGGAAAACACCCTCGTCGTCTACACCTCAGACCAAGGCTTCTATATGGGCGAACATGGTTGGTTCGACAAGCGATTCATGTACGAGGAATCCTTCTCCACCCCACTCGTGATGCGTCTGCCTGACGGATTGAAGGCACGTGGTGAAGTCAAGGAAATGGTGCAAAACATTGACTACGCGCCGACCTTCCTCGATATCGCAGGCGCTGAGATTCCCGCCGACATCCAGGGCGAATCCCTGCTGCCATTGCTCGAGGGCAAGCACCCCAAGAACTGGCGCAAGAGTCTGTACTACCACTTCTACGAATACCCCGCCGAGCACATGGTCAAGCGCCACTATGGCGTGCGCTCGTCCGACGGCTGGAAGCTGATACACTTCTATGACGACATTGACGCTTGGGAACTCTATGACCTCAACACCGATCCCAAGGAGATGAACAACCTCTACGGCAAACCCGGTTACGAGAAGGTGACCAAGCGTATGATGAAGGAGTTGCGCCGTCTGCAAAAGCAATACGACGACCCTATCGAAAAGTAAACCCCTCGCCACATTTGTGGTGAAAAATAAGACATCAGAGTACCGCATGGCTTCCATCGACGAAGTTGATCGGTGCTCTGTTTTTGCTTGAAAGAAACTGCTGAAAAAAAGTCAAGACCTTTTTTTAACGAGCCGTCGCGAAATTTTAACGAGGCGTCGCAAAATTTAAAAAAGGTCTTGACTTTTTTTAGCGGTGTAACATCTCCCAGTTTTCAGGCCTGCCCCAGGGGTAGATTTATCTGGAATGTAGTGATGTATGGCGGGCGCGGCATGGCAGCGAGCGTGATGTCGCCACCCAGTTGCACCATGATTTGTCGCGAGAGTGACAGGCCGATGCCACTGCCTGCAGCCTTGGTGGTGAAGAAGGGCACGAAGAGTGCAGCCTGCGACTCGGGGGCGATGGGCGTGCCGTCGTTGCTGACGAAGATATGCAGGCGTGCCGCATCGGTGGTACTGCTGGGGCGCACCACCTCGATACCTATTCGCTGTGCCTGGGCTTCGGCGGCGTTTTTGACGATATTGACGACGACCTGCCTGAGCAGTTCGGGGTCGGTGTATACAGCCACTTCTGCCTGGCCCTGTATCTGCCACTGCATATTCGGATAGAGGGCTTTCATCTGTGCCATTAGTGCCATCACCTCTACTCTGCGCATGTGGGGGCGCTGGCTCAGTGTGAGATGTCGGTAGTTGGCCACGAGTGTGCCCAGGTGCTGGGCAGCAGAGTGTATGGCTTGCACGCCTTCCTCGAGCGAGGTGCCCCGCACGTCCGCCCGCCTCATCATCGCCTGGCTGATGCTGGAGATGGGTGCAGTGGCGTTCATGATCTCGTGTGTCAGTGTGCGCATCAATCGCTCCCAAGATTTTACCTCGCTGCGACTGATGGCTTCGCCCACCCTTTGGTTGATAGCGTTGAGCGTACGCACGATGTCACGCTGGCCAGGCAGCATGCCCTTTTCGCTCAGTCGAAATGTGTAGTCGCCGCAGCGTATAGCCTCCGACATCAGATAGATGCGCCGCCTGAGTGCCCTCTGTCGACGCAAGACGAGGACCAGTAGTACTGCAAGTAGGGCGGCCAATCCTGTGGTGATAAGTAGGTATGTCATTATTTCTTGATTTTATTGTAGAGTGTCTGACGCGAGATGCCCAGCAGTTCGGCAGCTTTCGTCAAATTGCCATGACAATGGTCCAGGGCTCGCTGAATGTGTGCCGACTCCACCTGGTCGAGCGACATCACTTGGTCCACTTTGTCCAGTGCGTCCTTTAACCTATGCGTCAGTTCGTCATTGTCCCAGGGCTTGACGATAAAATCTGCTGCCCCGTTCTTCAACCCCTTTACAGCCAACCCAACATCTGCGTAGGCCGTGATCAATAGCACGGGTGTCTGTGGGTGGTGCTTCTTGATGGCACGTAGCCACAGCATGCCATCCTGGCCCGTGTTGGCGCCGAGCGTGAAGTTCATATCCAGCAAGATGGCGTCCACCACAGTCTGTGCCATCGTGCGCAGTATCTCCTCGGGACGACTGAGTGTGATGATCGTCGTGAAGGTTTCCTGCAGTGCATATTTCAGTGCAGTAAGTATCGTGGGATTGTCGTCTACGATCAGGAGTGTGCCGTATTTGTTCATGGTATAGAGGGAATGGTTTGTGTGGCAAAAGTAGTAATGAATTTTGAAACGCCCAAAGGAAACCTCATCGTGTCAAATATTTATACAGCAAAGTGTCTAATATTTTGACAATCTCGTCGTCTGTCGTTGCTCGGCCTTGGTACATTCAGGCAAAAGGTCTACTTTCGCTGGCAGAAACCAATGATAGTATCCGAAATGCGAAAAGTCTGTGTCACACTCATGCTACTTCTGTCTGCCGCCGCCTGGGCCGCCGAGCCATGGGACGTATGGCGGTGCATGGCATACGCTGTGGCGAATAGTCATGGAGTGAGGCGAGTGGAATTGCAACGCGAAAGTAGCCAATATGCTCAGACCTCGGCCGTGGGCGACTTTCTGCCGAGCGTCGGTGCAGGCGTGGGGGCACAATTTAACTTTGGCCGCGCTATCGACCCCGAGACCAATGCTTATACCAACGTAAGCACGCTGAACAACAACTATAGTCTGTCGACTAATTTCTCTATCTTCGAAGGTCTCGCCCGAATCTATGCTCTGCGAAGTGCTAAGGCAAATTCGAAATATAGCGCACATCATTTGGCGGTGGTCAGAGAGTGCAAGCGCTTGGCTACGTTTCAAGCCTTCGTCGCCGTGCTTTATCAGCAGGGCCGAGTAGAGTTGGCAGAGGAAAAGTACAGAGAAAGTGCCGCACTGCTGAGCCAAGCAAAAAAGATGAACGCATTGGGCCGCCGCAGTGCTGTGGATGTGGCACAAATAGAGTCGGAGCAGGCAGCAGACGAATATCTGTTGACACAAGAGCGCATCACCCTGGACAGGAACCTCATCTTGCTGAAGCACGAGATGAACTATCCTATCACAGATACCTTGATATTATTACACAATACAGAGGGACTTTGCACCGAGGACTATGCCCTTGCACGCGGTGTCGTTTCTGCGGCTCATCCCGAGTTGGCAAGTCAGCATTATGTCCGCGAGAGTGCGCGCCATCAGTGGCAAATAGCACGAAGTGCCGTACTCCCTTCGCTATCGCTCAGTGCGGGTGTTGGTACAAATTATAATCTCGCTTTGCAAATGCCTCGCACAAAAAGTTTCAGACAGCAGTTCCTGGATAATGCTGGGCAGTATGTGGGCTTGACACTTAGCATTCCACTCTTCAACCGTTTGAAAACGCTAAACAATATTCGTCGCGCAAAGATAGATTACCTTATTGCCTGCGAAGATTACGAAGATAAATATTGCGAAATACAGCGATTGTATGCCGAGGCAGTAGGCGATTTCAGGGGCTATATGGCAGAAACAAAACAATTGGAACGAAAGGTGGCAAGTGATAGCACCGCCTTGGCTTTAATCCAGCAGAAATATGACGAAGGTCTTGCCACCTTTATCGATATCCAAACGGCCAGGGCAACACTGCACGGCAGTCGCGTGGCTTTGCTTCGCAGTCGATTGATGGCAGTATATAGTCTGCAATTGATACGTTACTATTGCGACGGAGAAATAGGGAGGGGAAGAAAAGAATAAGCAATGTGCTTCACGGGGGCAAAAGTTTGCTGCAAATACTATTAGATTGAACATGATATATCAAGCCTTTTGCCCCCTTTAGAACACAATGCACATATATTAATACTAACTCAACACACACAACGACACTATGGACATAAAGATTCAACGCCCCAAAGGTTTTCAACTGAGAAAGCACTGGATATACGTCGCAGCTGGACTCGTAGCAGTGATTATTGTCGCATGGATAGTATGGGGCAATCATACCGCTACGCTCAAAGTGGCAGAAAGCGATATCACCATCGGCGAAGTCAAGAGAGGAGATTTCAAAGAATACGTTCGCACGAGCGGCAGAGTAGTGCCTATCGAAATTGTCTTTGTCTCGCCTGAAGAAGGTGGTATCGTGATAGAAAAAGTAGCGGAAGAGGGCGCAATGGTGAAGCGGGGCGATGTGATAGTGCGCCTGTCTAATTCAGCACTTGACTTGCAAATCTTAAATGCAGAAGCAGAATTGGCAGAAAAGCAAAACCTCCTGCGCAATACGCAAATTACAATGCAACAAGACCGACTGAGTAATATGACGGAGCAAACTCAACTGGACATGGATATCAAACGCAAAAGGCGCACCTATGAACAAAATACTCGATTATACAACGATAATTTGATCAGCCATGAGGAGTATTTGCAATCTAAAGAGGACTACGAACTGGCACAAAAGAAATATCAACTCGTGGGCAGTCGGTTGCAGCAAGATAGTATCTTTCGTACAGTGCAAATGGAGCAGATGGAGGACAATTTGACAAATATGCGCAAGAATGTCACGTTGGTGCGTCAGCGCAACAGTAAGCTGGAAGTACGCAGCAGTATTGATGGCGAGTTAGGACAATTGGACGTGGCACTCGGACAAAGCGTTGCGGCTGGCACAAAGATAGGACAAATCAACGACCTGTCCGATTTCAAGATACAAGCCGAACTGCCCGAACAATACATCGACCGCATCGTGCTCGGACAGCAGGCTTCGTTCGTACATAATGAGCAGAAATATCATCTTGCCGTTCGGAAAGTTTATCCAGAAGTAAAGGAGGGTAAGTTTAAAACGGAATTTAAATTTGTCGGCGAGCGTCCGGCACAGATCAGGAGTGGGCAAACTTATTATGTCAATCTGGAACTGAGTGAAGCCCAACAGTCCGTCTTTATACCTCGTGGCACCTTCTTCCAAACGACTGGCGGCAATTGGATATTTGTGCTTGACAAAAATGGGAAAGTCGCCTACCGCCGCAATATTAAGATAGGCAGACAGAATCCTGCTTACTATGAAGTGACAGAGGGATTGGAACCAGGCGAAAAGGTCGTAATCAGTGGTTACGAGGCCTTTGACAAATTCGAGCGATTGGAAATAAAATAACTACTACATTAATATTATAAATATGGAAATCATTAGAAATCTATGGTACATGTTTCGCCGATTCAAATTGGCGACGACCCTGAACTTTTTAGGGTTGACGATAGCATTTGCAGCGTTCTATATCTTCATGACGCAGGTGGATTACAATCTCAGTTACAACCGCGGCATAAAAGACTATGAACGTATCTATCGTCTTGAGATGAGTTCGTTTCAAACGGACTTCGAAACGTTCGACATGTATTGCTCGCGCCCTATTGCAGAGCACATCGAGGGGTTGCCGCAGGTAGAGACGGTAAGTTGCTATCAAGCCTACCCTCAAGGATGGGGCGCCAAAAAGAATGGCGTGGACATCATGTTGAACTTTACAGTAGGGAGCAAGAAGGCGCTGTCTGCCTTTTCGCCAAAATGCCTTGATGGAAAATTGGAATGGACAGACAAGGAACAGAATGGTGTGCTGATTCCTACATCTATGGCTAAGATGTATTTCGACGAAGTGCAGGTGGCAGGAAAGTATTTCTTTGACGGCGAGGATAGTGTGCTGGTGCGTGGCGTCTACGAGGATTTTCCTGAAAACACGACGATACGCAATATCATGTACTCCTATTGGTATGACCAGAATGCCAATAATCCGAACAATCAGAACTACGTCTGCTTCGTCAAACTGCGCCCAGATGCTAATGTCAGCGAGGTGGAGAAACTGATCATCGAAACCGAATACAAACTGTACAAGGAACGCATGGCACAGTATGAGACTTCGGCAGAAAACCTGGCGAAGATGGATGAAATCTTCTCTAAGCGCAAGGCACGACTGCACGCTATCGGCGAAACTTATTTCTCGGGCGTTGATAGCGAATTTGACAAGGGCAACAAGGGAATGCTGTTGATACTGGAACTGGCTTGCTTGTTGATTATCGTCGTAGCCGGCATCAATTTCCTGAACTTCACGTTAGCCGAGAGTCCCATGCGCATTCGTGGCATCAATACGCGTCGTGTGCTGGGTAAGGGTCTCGCGGTACTGAGGACTGAGCTGGTAGTCGAAGCCGTGCTGGTCTCTCTGCTGGCCTTTGCCGCAGGCATGGGCATCGTCTATCTGCTGTCGCTGTATCCAGCTGCGATGTCGCTGGTCCAAGGCGATATCTCGCTTCATCAGCATTGGTGGCTGCTGGGTCTGACTGGCGGTGTAAGTCTGCTGGTCGGCATCAGCGCTGGACTTTACCCCGCTCTCTATGCCACTTCGTTCGCGCCAGCACTGGTGCTCAAGGGTTCGTTTGGTCTTTCGCCAAAGGGCAAACAATTGCGTATGGTGCTCGTGGCTCTGCAATTGGCGGTGTCTTGCTTTGTGGTGTTCTATCTGGGTGTGCTCTATTTGCAGAGTCGCTACATCTACAATTCTGACTATGGCTTTGACAAGGATCAAGTCTACTATGCGCGGTTGGACCATCAGCGCCTGGAGAAATTTGACGAGGTGGTGGCGCGTGTCAAGGCTGTGTCGGGCGTAGAGCGCGTATCGCGTTCGAACTTTGTGCTGGGGACGTCGGACGGTTATATGTCGTGGGCGCGAAGTGATGCCGACCATCAGATCTATGCCAACGTGTTGCCTGTGGACGAGGAATATCTGCGCACAATGGGCATTGAGGTGGTAGAAGGGCGCGACTTCACGGCACACGATGGCGACGTGTATATCATCAACGAGGCCGCCCGAAAGAAATGGCCCTGGGTGGAGGTGGGCCAGCCCCTGCTGGACGAGGAATTTCCCGTGCTGGGGGTGTGCGAGAATGTGCGATTTGGCACCGTGCGCCAGGACAATGCTGACATGCCTTTGATGTTCGTCCTCTTTGGCGAACGATTCAAAGCCGGTGGTTGGGGACTGGGTAATGTGATAAACATCCGCGTCTCGGCAGGTGTGGACAAAGTGAAAGTGCGCAGGATGCTGGAGGAAGCTATCAACAGCACAGAGGGCATGGGGCACGTGGATGTGACATTCCTGGACAGAGAGTTGGAAAACACCTACCAAGAGGAGTTCCGCTTCGTATCACAAGTGATTATCTTCTCTGCCATCTGTCTGCTCATCACACTGATCGGCGTATTTTGTCTGACGATGTTTGAAACGGAATATCGCCGCAAGGAAATCGGCATACGCAAGATTATGGGCGCCAGTGCGTGTGGTATATTGGGCATGCTTTGTCGGAAATACAGCGTCTTGATCATTATTGCCCTGGCCGTTTCTATCCCTGCGGCATGGTACGCAGGCGAGGGATGGCTCGAGAACTTTGCCGAACGCACTGCGATACCCTGGTGGCTGCCCCTCGTGTCGCTCGGCATAGTAAGCGGCATCACGCTGCTGACCGTGATCGTGCAGGCATGGAAGACGGCAAATGATAATCCTATAAATAGTATAAAGACGGAGTGAGTAGGTGGGTGGAAAAGTTGACGAGTTGACGGGTAGACAAGCGTACGAGTGGACTATCAAACAATCGTTGACCGCTCCATGCCCCTGAACCAAAAACCTATAACCCTAAAAATCGTAAAAAAATGATACAACTGAATCAAATCAAGAAGACATTTCGCACCGAGGAGGTGGAAACTATTGCCCTGGGTGGCGTATCTTTGTCTGTGAGCGAAGGCGAATTTGTAGCAATCATGGGCCCCTCGGGTTGCGGCAAGTCGACTTTGCTGAATATCCTCGGTCTGCTGGACAATCCCTGCGAGGGTTCCTACAAATTGGCTGGCACAGAGGTGGGACATCTGAAGGAAAGCGAGCGCACCAGTGCCCGACGTGGGCAGGTGGGATTCGTGTTTCAAAGTTTTAACCTGATCGACGAACTCAACGTGGAGCAGAATGTCGAACTGCCCCTGAAATATATGGGCGTGCCAAAGGGAGAGCGCACCGAGCGCGTCAGGGAAATCCTGCGACGTATGGGCATCAGTCACCGCGCAGGGCATTACCCCAATCAACTGTCGGGCGGGCAGCAACAGCGTGTGGCCATCGCGAGAGCCGTAGTGATGCGGCCCAAACTGCTGTTGGCAGACGAACCTACGGGCAACCTGGACTCGGCAAATGGTTACGAAGTGATGCAACTGTTGTGCGAACTCAATGCAGAGGGTACGACGATCGTGATGGTGACGCACTCGCAGAGGGATGCAGCCCATGCCATGCGCATCGTTCACCTGCTCGACGGTCATATAGTCGACACTTGCGAGGTGTGACATGACGCCCCCAAAATCGCACGAATTTGGGCGAATAAAAAAACCAAGACCTTTTTTTAACGAGCCGTCGCGAAATTTTAACGAGGCGTCGCGAAATTTAAAAAAGGTCTTGACTTTTTTTTTATACCTTAAAGTGGTTGTGAAAAAAATCCTCTTTTCAGGGGGTGAAATAGTTCAGGAAAAGGATATATTCGCCCTGGGCATGGATCGTAAATTGGTCGGCTGTGCATTCGTTCAGGGTGCCTTGCCACCAATTGGTGAAGTCGTAGAGCGGATAGCGCAGGCCGGTGGCACGGAAGCCGTGGGCGGTGATGCTGAAGATGGACAGTTGCTGGCCAGGATGGCTGGGCAGGGTGACGGTGTCCCGGCAGGGGATGAATACACCATGGTCGGTGTAGAGGTGGACACGGCAGCCCATGCGGGCATATTCGATGAGCAGACTGATATTGCCCAGTGTGTGGTCCTCTCTGCCCCCCGTGGCACCGACGATGGCGATGTGGCGCTTGCCCATCTGATGGAGGAAGCGCATGGCTTTGGTTTGGTCGTTGGTCTCCTGTTCGGCGAAGATGTGCAGGCGGTCGGCATAGCGTTCCCTATTGCATACACTGATGGAGTCGCCGTCGCCGACGATAGCGTCGGGCACTCCGCCGCGCGAGATGTAGGCATCTGCCGCACCGTCGCAGCATACGACGTAGGGCGCTTCGTGCAATATTTTCAGGGCAATCGGCGCTGTGGGATATTCGCCACCTGCCACGACTACTGCTTCGTATTTATCCTTCAACATGTTCATTGTTTATCATAGATTTCCATTTCATATATCCAAATACGGCGACTATGGCATAGACGAGGTAGAGCCCTGCGGTGAAGTGTAGCCCTGTGTGCCAATATAGGGCGCTGCTGGCCAGGTCGACTACGCACCAGGTCCACCATTGTTCGATATAGCCGCGCGCCAGCATCCACATGCCGACAATACTCAGGGCAGTGGTAAAGGCATCCATGATGGGCGTGGTGCTATCTGTATAATTTATGAGCAACCAAGTGATGAAGGCTTGTGCGACAACGTACATTACCCCTGCGATGCACCACCCTCGCTTTGGTGTGCGAGTGATCGAGAATGATTCATCTTGCCCCTTCTTCCCCCAAAAACCTCGCCACGACAGATAACCGTATATCGCCGCAAGGAGGTAGTAGATGTTGATGCCGAAATTGGCATAAAGGCCGGCGCTATAATATATATATATGTATATGGCTGGCATGATGATGCCGACGAGCCACATATAAATGCTGGCGCGGTATTCGAGGAGGAGATAGACGAGGCCGACGATGGTGCCGATGAGTTCTATATATTGGTCCATAGGATATATTTAATATTGCATCTTGACGCTGTGGCAGACTATCGGAGTCGTGAGACAGGCAGTCAAGGGGTGCTGAGATAAAATGTGAATATATAGAAAGGCTGTCGGATGGTGGCAATCCCTACGGCAGCATGATCTGCTTCAGGTCTGAGGGTCTTTTCTCAGCCCATTCCAAATGGAAGGACACCCCTTTGCCTTTTCGCCACAAAGGTAAGCATATTTTGCTAATCATCACACGCTGCGGGGCGGAAACTATGAAGGAGGGGGACAAAGTATGCCGCCTGGGCACAAAAAATAGGGAGAAAACCTCTGTACCGAGGCTTCCTCCCCATAATATATGGTGGATGTTAGTCTACATCAAACCTTAAAACATTGACATTGCGATCAACATGCCGTAACCCAAAGTCATGCCGACGATACCGACGATGACACCAATACGCACCATGTGCTTTTGCTCGATCAAACCTGTTGAGTGAGCCAGAGCGTTGGGTGGTGTTGAAATAGGCAAACACATTGCAAACGAAGCAGCCATAGCTACACCCACGAGCAGTGTACGTGAACCACCGATAGCTTCAAGAGCAGGCGATGCTTCTGCTACAACAGCTAGAATAGGGATGAGCAATGCAGCAGTCGCTGTGTTGCTGATAAAGTTTGAAAGAGCCCAGCAAAGCAAACCAGCCACAACGAGCAATGCCACTGGATTGAGTGCACCGAATGGGATATTGTCGATGAGAACCTTTGCCAAGCCTGTCTTTTGCAACGCCAAACCGAGAGCAAAACCTCCGGCTACCATCCAAAGCACTGACCAGTTGATTTCTTCCAAGTCACGACGCTTGATGATACCAGTCGTACAGAATACAACGATAGGCAATATCGCCACAGCATTTGCGCTGATACCCGTCATATCCTTGCCCAAGCACCACAACAAGATGGTAACAACAAATGTAACATTTACGATAAATGGTTGAATACCCTTAGCAGTTTCGCCTTCAATCTTCAATTCGATTTCCTTTTGAGTGAATGGGAACATGAAGCGGAGCAAGAACCAGCAAAGGAACAAAATAAGAAATACGAAAGGCATCATGAAGAGCATCCATTCATTGAAACCGATGTCAAGATAACCCATTGCGATAGCATTGGGAGGTGTACCAATTGGAGTACCCATACCACCGATATTGGCACCAATAGGAATAGCCAAAGCCAAAGCGATGCGACCCTTACCGCTTTCGGGCAACGCCTTCAATACAGGAGTGAGGAACGCAATCATCATCGCTGCCGTCGCAGTGTTGCTGACAAACATTGAGAAGAGACCAGTGATGAGCAAGAAACCGAGGAGCACCATTTCGCTGCGCTTGCCAAATGGTTTGAGCAATACGCGAGCGAGGCGAACATCCAAGCCAGTTTTTGTAGCAGCAATAGCCAACATAAAACCACCAAGGAAGAGCATGATCACGGGGTCTGCAAATGTAGCCATCACTTCCTTTGAACTGAGCAAAGTACCTAGCTTTTCTGGTTCGACACCTGCTGTGAAAGTGAAGAAAGCATCATTTGACATCGTAAAGATACATGTCGCAATGATAGCAACGGATGTACACCAAGAAGGGATGACTTCGAGCAACCACATCAAAGTGGCAAATGCAAAAAGTGCAATGGTGCGTTGTTGAACTACTGTCAACTCAGGAATTCCAAAGTATTCCTTTGGCATATTCCAAAGTACAAGAGTCACAGCCAAAGTGAAGAGCAGGCTGAACAAGTGCTTCGGCATCGCTTCGTTACGACGCGTCTGCTTGTTGTGTTGTAATCTTTCAACTAAGTGAAAGCCTTGAAAAATTTTAAACATATTGAGTTAATTTAATTATAGGTTGCAATGAAATGGTGTAGTGCCCTATTCAAACGATGTGGGATGCTTTGTCCCCAACTCTAATATCCTTGACGCAAAATATAAATAAAAAATGCATAGAGGGGGATGTGTGTGCATCCTCTTCTCTTGCATTTTATAGTCTATATATTATACGTCAATTTTCATTTTGTATAATTGCAATACGCCTTATTAGAGTTCCAAATCTCCGCCGAAGATTTCGTGCCAGGGCAGACCTTGCTTGTTGAGTTCTTCCATGAATGGATCTGGATCAAACTCTTCTACATTCCACACGCCTGGACGTTTCCACAAACCGAGCATGAACATGCGCGCACCAATACATGCTGGCACACCGGTAGTATAGCTGACGCCCTGCATACCGGTTTCTTCGTACGCTGCTTGGTGTGAGCAGTTGTTGTAAACGTAGTAAGTTTGCTCCTTACCATCCTTCAGACCGCGGATACGACAGCCGATGCTTGTTTCGCCGTCATAGTTTTCGCCCAGGTCTTGTGGATTTGGCAATACGGCTTTGAGGAATTGCAAGGGTTGGATCATGTGGCCTTCGTAGTTGATAGGCACGATGCTGTCCATACCGATATTTTGAATCACACGGAGGTGAGTCAGATATTCTTCGCCGAAAGTCATCCAGAAGCGAGCACGCTTGATCGTTGGGTAGTTCTTTACCAAACTTTCGATTTCTTCGTGGTGAAGCAGGTAACTTTCCTTTGGACCAACATTAGGATAAGTCAATGGTTGGTGTATTTCCAGAGGCTCTGTTTCTACCCATTTGCCATCTTCCCAGTAGAGACCTTTTTGCGTGATCTCGCGGATGTTGATTTCAGGGTTGAAGTTTGTAGCGAATGCTTTGTGGTGATTGCCCGCATTGCAGTCTACGATGTCCAAGTATTGGATTTCGTCGAAATGATGCTTTGCTGCGTAGGCAGTAAAGATACTTGTCACACCAGGGTCAAAACCGCAACCCAAAATAGCAGTGAGGCCAGCTTCTTCAAATCTTTCCTTGTAGGCCCATTGCCAAGAGTATTCGAAGTGTGCTTCGTCCTTGGGCTCATAGTTAGCCGTGTCGAGGTAAGAACATCCGCATTGCAAGCAAGCCTCCATGATAGTGAGGTCTTGATAAGGCAGTGCCAAGTTCATCACCAAGTCAGGCTGGAAACTGCGGAAGAGTTCGCACAATTGTTCCACACTGTCAGCGTCTACCTGAGCAGTCTTGATGTCGGGGCGACCAATAGCTTTTACGATAGCATCGCACTTAGATTTTGTGCGGCTTGCGATCATAATTTCGCTAAATACATCTGTGTTCTTAGCGACTTTGTGTGCAGCAACTGTAGCTACACCACCTGCGCCGATAATAAGTACTTTTCCCATTTTCTTATTATATATATGTCTATTTTTTGGATATCAAAATTTCTCGCCGAGGGTATGTCGACTGTCCGACTGGGTTTATTCTCTTTCCTTGAGTGCTGCTGTGATTTTTTCTTCAAGTTCTTCGCACAATTCAGGATTGTCTTCGAGCATGCGCTTCACAGCTTCGCGGCCTTGACCGATCTTTGTCTCGCCGTAGCTGAACCATGAGCCGCTCTTCTTGATTATGCCCAATTCGGTGCCGAGGTCTACGATTTCAGCGATATGACTGATGCCTTCGCCAAAGGTAATTTCAAATTCTGCCTTGCGGAATGGAGGCGCCACCTTGTTCTTTACCACTTTCACGCGCACTTGGTTGCCGATGGGGGTATCGCCGTCCTTCAATGTGGTGACGCGGCGGATATCCATTCTGACTGATGAGTAGAACTTCAAAGCATTACCGCCCGTAGTAGTTTCTGGATTGCCAAACATTACGCCGATTTTCTCGCGCAATTGGTTGATGAAGATGCAGGTGGTCTTTGTCTTGCTGATGGTCGAAGTCAATTTGCGCAAGGCTTGACTCATCAGTCGAGCTTGCAGACCTACTCGGTTGTCGCCCATCTCGCCTTCGATTTCGGCCTTTGGTGTGAGGGCTGCCACAGAGTCCACTACGATAATATCGATGGCTGATGAGCGAATCAATTGGTCGGCGATTTCCAAAGCCTGTTCGCCGTTGTCGGGTTGAGAGACGAGCAATTCGTCGGTGTTTACACCCAACTTTTCTGCGTAGAAGCGGTCGAAAGCATGTTCGGCGTCGATGAATGCAGCGATACCTCCTGCCTTTTGCGCTTCGGCGATGGCGTGGATAGCTAAGGTTGTCTTACCAGATGATTCAGGACCGTAGATTTCAATGATTCTGCCTTTGGGATAGCCGCCTACGCCGAGCGCAGCGTCCAGTGCCATACTGCCCGAGGGGATAACTTCGACCTCTTCCACAAGGTCGTCGCCCAATTTCATGATAGAACCTTTACCAAAGTCCTTTTCTATTTTTTGCATAGCGGCTTGCAGTGCTTTCAGTTTCTCGCTATTGCCGCCAGCGCTCACGATTTCTTCCTTTTTTGCCATATCTATAGGTTTTGTTTATATACGTTATGTTACTTCGGACAAAGTTAAATAAAAAAAATGTAGCGATAAAAT
>JAGKTZ010000110.1 GCA_021153165.1 Prevotellaceae bacterium | reverse complement strand
ACTAATGGCAGAAGCTTCTCGATTATCAGATGGTGAGTTACTTATGCTGATAGCAAACCTTACAGCAAGTAGGAAAAGTGCATAGAAATAGTCAAAGTTATTTACTCAGAATTAAGAATGTTAATACCAATACATTGTGATTGCCTGGGAGAGTTGATTGTTATAGTTGGGTGAGCAGCTGAATGGTTTTGTATAAGAATCATTTGGCTGTTTTTATTTGTTTGAGTTTATTTTTTTTCTCCCACAAAAAAAGCAAAAAAAAGCGCACCGACTTTCCCAAGCCAGTACGCCCATCCGAAGATAAAAAAATGATTAAGGTTTAGTTTAGATTTGCCAACACCTTGCGCACATAAGCCATTTCGGATTCATCCAAAAAGTTCTCAGCACGGAATATAAAGCCTTTCGCGCGATCGGTGTGATATGCCTTGATTTCCTTACCATCACTTCCTTGGAATGAGTAAGGAATCTTGATATACTTTGTTTTGGCTATACCATTTTCATCCAGTGCAGTTGTTACCCCTAAATTCGTTTTGAGGTAACCACGAATGATGTCAGATGGAATACGCTGTATTTCATCTACCATCAGCTTCAGCACTTTAATGGAAATGATATATTCTTCTGCTGGAAAATCCATAAATAGTGTACGGATGGCTTCTTTCATCTCGCGCACAGGTAGAGGTTGTTGTGCTGCTTTCAGCTTGAGCAACGCCTCCGTCTCAATATCCTCTGGCTTAAACCACATACGTGACTGTGCCTCACGAATGTGCATTTGGCGTGACAAAAGGAACGACAAGAAACCAGGGATCTCCTGACTTAATACTGGAAGAATATCAGGGATATTTTCTTCCTTAGGGATGGGTTCTACCTTGCGCACCCAAAAGCGGATTTCATCCTCTTGGGTGTAGATAAAACGTGTTTCATTATTGGAACACAGTACATACTTGGTAAAGTTCTCGATTTCTTCATGGTCCTTGCCTTTGCGCTGCATAGGCACTTTCTTGGCTGTGGACATCATCTTTAGGCGTTCAGTAACCTTCGTGTTATCCTCAAGGGAGGTTTCATCCACTCCCACAACGAGTTTGCCGCTAACAAGGGCATTAAACTCGGAGGTAATCTCGGAGTTACCAACGATGATTGCATTATTGCCATATATCTCTCGAATGAGGTCGAGGAAAGTAGTCTTTCCGGTGCCTCGTTCTTGGCTGACAAGGCAGAGAATTGGCAGGATCTGCATTGGATTGCGATATAGCAATTGCATATAATCATACCCAAGTTCCACTTGCTCGCCAAAGATATGCTCCATCAGCTTCTTTATATGTGGCCATGGGCAGTTTTGCTCGGCTACATAATTGATGGGATGATACAAGTTGTAGCAATCATCAATAACAGCTTTATATTCGAGATGTGACGGTTTGTTGATAAATGCCTTATACTTTCGCACATTGCGCAGCTGGTCTTTCCCAAAATCATCCACTATGGTTCCTTTCTTACGAGGAACCAACTTTATCTCACGATTATTTGTGCGGATATTAGGCATTTGTATCATCTCATAGTAATCATCACCCACACGAATAAAATCCTTGATTGCAAGAGGCATCGCACGAATGACCTTATCCTCAGTAGCATTGTATTGGTAAACCATGCGTTCAAACACGAACTCACCATCACCAATCTTATGCTCCCAACGCTTGTAAAAGGCATCTACCGACTCAAGCGCAAACTGCCTTTTTAGGCGATTGATTTGATCGCGCACATTCATACGGAAGAAGAAGCGCGAATTAACATCTTCACTTATAAGGTCATCGATGATATCTTGCGTGTGTTTTTTATAAGTATCCGCAAGCAACAAATCGTCCAAACCTTTGGGATTATCAAAAAGGTTATCAGAACGAATATAAGCAAACTCAATCCGTACCTTGGAGAAATCCACGAGCAAGTCGCGAGTGTTTTTGACCGCATTGTAAAAGGTTTTGGGGCGTTTAGCAAGGTCTTGCTTCTTCTCCAACGCCTTCTCGGAGATATTCAGGCAGTCGCCATCGTAGAGCAAAACCACCTTACGAACTTTACAAGTATTGATTAGCTTCTTTATATCAGGGTACAATTCCTTGGTATTGGAATCTGCAAACAAGGTAATAGAACCCAATCCCACGACATCCATACCATAGAGCGAAGCGGTCATTGCCTTGAAATATCCTTCTGTCAGGATAAGGGTATCAATCTGTTCTTGCTTTTCGAACTTCTCAAGCAAATTGGGTGGGAAGAATGGATAAGTAGGTTGCCCTTTAGGAAAGCGATACTTACCCCCACCCTCTTTGATGTTATCGGGATGAAGGCGTGTGACATAGTAGTTTTTCAATTTGGTGATACTACTATGGTCGTATGTTTTTCCTTGGTTTGGATCAGGATATGTGATAGCCCAACCATTGAGGGTATATACAAGAATCTGTATATTCCCATCCTTATCTTCGGAAAAAATATCCATACGACCACGCGCCGTTCTAAACTCATCACCCTCGCTTTCGCGTTTGAGCATGACCTTGTTCTGCTCGGGTGTGAGCCCCATTTCATCAAAAATGCGCCTATGGAAGTACGAACGTTCTTCAGTGGGGGTTATTGTAGTAGTTTCATCCATGACTTCTCCTCGGCTATTCTAATGAACTCTGCGAGGGCTTTCACCTCGATATCTTGATACTCATCTGAGTGGATGTAGCGTAAATGTAGCACATTGCATTTGCCAAAACGTTCATTGCCCAGGACAAACTGATGGTGGCAGGTGACTTCATCTGCCTCAAACATCTCGTTTCCAAGAAAAGCATCCATCAATGGGGCATAGCCGATG
>JAGKTZ010000109.1 GCA_021153165.1 Prevotellaceae bacterium | reverse complement strand
AGATGCAATTGGCGTTCAAAGCAAGTAACACGATCAAAGAACAACTGAAAAACGCATAAGATATGGCAAACGAAAAACTTACATGGCTCGAACTGCGTAAGGCAGTGGCAGAATATGCCAATATTCCCGAACAAGAGGCGGGACAGTTTCTCAATGCCCTATTGGATGGTGTGATCGAGGGATTGAAAGTAGATAAACAAGTAAAAATCAAAGGATTAGGCAGTTTCTCACTCAAGGCAGTTGCTCCACGTAAAAGTGTGAATATCGCCACTGGAGAAACGTTCACAATTGAAGGATATAACAAACTGACTTTCAGCGCAGAATCGATGCTGAAAGAGAGTGTAGAGAAACGCCTTGAACAACCACGCACAGGAGCAGTCCTATCTGAATTGAATAACGATCCACTCAAGAAATTGGGTGAACAAGCCGATGAAATTGTAGATATATTGGCAGAATTGGGACAGGCAGTGACCAAACCAAGTTTGGAAGTAGAAGAAGTGGTAGAGGTTCCAGAAGTTTCGAAGGAAGAGACAGCAGAAACGATTGAAAAATCGGTATCAGTGGAGCCAGTGGAAGAACCAGCTGAAAAGCCTACAGCAGAAGTAGAAAAACAGCCTATCGTGAAACCAGCACCTGCACCAAAACCTGCTTGCAAGTGCCACAAATGGGTATGTTGGGTGATATTCGCAGCCTTATTATTGGGAATTGCAGGAACAGGATTCTACTTCCGCGAGACAATCATGCAATGGTGGCAATGCGTACAAGATTGCCAACAAGCGACCGAAGAAGTGGTAGTGGAGGAAGTGGTAGAGGAACCTGTAGCCCTTTCATTGGCAGATCAGCCACGCGAATACGTCAACTTTATTGGCATTGAGCGTGTGGGACAAGATAGTCGTTTGGCATGGATTGCATACAAATACTATGCACAAAAAGACTTATGGGTGTTTATTTACGAAGCCAACCGCGATCTTATCAAACATCCTTCTAAAGTGCATCCAGGCGTATATATTCGCATTCCCGAATTGAGCGAAGAGTATCGTAATTTGTACAATCCAGAATTAAGACAACTGGTTGATAGTCTAGCGACTATGTATTTGAAAGTTGATAATTGACAAGTGGCAGTTGAATGAAGATGTAATTCATATTCACAGAGCACGCACGCATAACCTAAAGGACATCACCGTAGATATACCGCGCAACAAGTTGGTAGTCATTTCGGGTGTCAGTGGTAGCGGCAAGTCATCTTTGGCCTTCGACACATTGTTTGCCGAAGGTCAAAGGCGTTATGTGGAAAGCCTTAGTTCGTATGCGCGTCAATTTCTTGGGCGTATGCAAAAGCCCGATGTGGATTTTATTGACGGTATTCCGCCTGCTATTGCTATCGAGCAAAAAGTCACTAATCGTAACCCACGTAGTACCGTGGGAACGGTGACAGAGATTTACGAATACCTCAAACTACTATACGCACGCGCAGGCAAGACAATCTCGCCAGTCAGCGGACAAGAGGTGAAACGACATAGCATCCATGATGTGGTAGAGTGTCTGCGTCAACAACAGGTGGGCACAAAAGTGATGTTGCTGGCGCCTATTGTCGCTAAAAATGTGGCTCAGCAATTGGAGATATGGCAGCAACAAGGTTTTTCGCGTCTATATCGCATCCATGAGGATGGCAAGGGCGAAGTGCTGCGTATCTCCCAATTTTCTGCGCAGAACGAAGAGCAGCATAATCCTACCTACACCACCTATCTGCTTGTTGATCGAATCATTGCGGATGGTGAAGAAAGTACGCTCAACCGCTTTGCAGACTCGGTACAAACAGCGTTCTTCGAAGGAAAAGGCGAATGTAAGTTGGCAATAGAATTGCCCGCAAATGTGCAACAGGAATCGGGAATCGGGAATCGGGAATCAGATAATTATGATCATGTAACATTCTCACAGCGTTACGAAGCTGACGGTATTACCTTTGTAGAACCCACCGAGCATTTATTTGACTTCAACAACCCACTGGGTGCTTGTCCTACTTGTGGCGGTTATGGTAATGTGATTGGCATTGATCCCGATTTGGTGGTACCCGACAAAACCAAAACGATTTATGAGGGCGCTATCGCCTGCTGGCGAGGCGAGAAAATGAGCCAATGGAATGATGCGCTGATCTACGCCGCAGATAAATTCGATTTTCCAATCCATACGCCTTTCTATGCACTTACAAACGAACAAAAGCAGTTGCTATGGCTCGGAAATGAACATTTTCACGGACTAAACGACTTTTTCCACGAATTAGAAAGCAAACAATATGCCAAGATTCAATACCGCGTGATGCTCAGTCGCTACCGCGGTAAAGCCATTTGTCCCGACTGCCTTGGCAAACGCCTACGCAAGGAGGCAGAATATGTGCTGGTAGGTAGCAAATCCATCACGGAACTTTGTCAAATACCGATTGACAGTTTACAGTTGATAGTTGACAGTTGGCAACTTCCTGAGGCTTTTAATCCTTTGGTTTTGGAGATTCGATCGAGACTTCAGTTTATGCAAGATGTGGGCTTAGGCTATTTGACTCTCAGCCGCATGTCGAGCACATTGTCTGGTGGCGAAGGTCAGCGTATCAACCTGGCTAAGTCATTGGGTAGCAGTCTTGTAGGATCATTATACGTACTAGACGAGCCCAGCATCGGTCTGCACCCGCGCGATACGCAGCGCCTGATTCATGTATTGAAACAGTTGCGAGATCTCGGCAATACGATCGTGGTTGTAGAGCATGATGATGAGATACAAAAAGCAGCGGATTATACCATTGAAATAGGTCCAAAAGCGGGTCGTCATGGCGGCGAAGTGGTGTATGCAGGCGCACCCAA
>JAGKTZ010000108.1 GCA_021153165.1 Prevotellaceae bacterium | reverse complement strand
CCCCAACCGCCGTCCAGAAACACCTTTACAGATGCTTCAGACAGCATTTCAAGAATCTCACATGCATCAAAATAAGTGACCATAAAATTTCGATTTGTCGGTGTAAATTTAAATTATTCTGCGCTGAAATCCTACAATATGAGGGATTTACACACAAATAAAGTCCGGGGTTACCGGACTTCATTAAGCGAATTTTATATTTGACGGAAGCATATCGCTCCAGGACTCTCCTATCTCAGGTTCTCTGCTTAGTATTTCGCACAGGTATTTATAGGGATCCACTCCGCAAAGTTTACAACTTTCTATTATAGTGTAGATTTTGCAGGTTCTGTTGGCGCTCTCTTCGTTCTGACAGAAAAGGAAGTTCTTGCGGCCCAGAGCATGGCTACGCATTGCTCTTTCCGCCATATTGTTAGATACCTCGAGCAAACCATTGCCAATGACGGGAATGAACTTGTCGATTCGTTCCCAAGCATACATTATTGCTTTGCCGATGTTGCTATCTGCAAAGAAGTTCTCCTTGTTGATTTCATCGCTTAGCCACGCCTTGAAGCGTTTCAATAATGGACGAAGTTCAATTTCACGTTTTGCTTCGATCTGATTTGGTTTAAGATTTTGCTCACGGTATTGTCGTTCGTTTGCAAAGATCTCATTGATAATTTCTAATGCTTGTCTTGCTTTCTTTGCATTATACTTTATGCTATCGTGAAATTTTCTTTTGATGTGTGCAAGACAAGGTATCTGGACTATGTCCTTCCCTAGTCTCTCCCCGACCCTTTTGTATGATACGTAACCATCTGTCTGAATATACGTTCCAGTAAAGTCTTTCATTTGATTATCGAGGACCTTGTTACCTCTAGAGCCGTTGTCACGAACAAAGAACATCATCCTGTTTGTCGGACTTACAAATCCCCAATCGTATCCCTTTCTTGAGTTGTGTCGGTCTGTGTCAACTACAGGCATTGTAGTTTCATCTATATGCATTCTGTCGTCGGATAGAACTACTTCTCTGATGCCTTCGAATACACCATCAAGTGAGTCGATACCTGCTGCAATCCAATTATGTAGAGTTGACTTTGGAATCTGAATGTTTCCTGTGTTGAGCATACTCAATTGCCTTTCTACGGGTATGTGATACAGATATTTGTTCACAAGAAGTGTGGCAATAAGGTTTGGACTTGCATGTCTTTTCTCAAGTGTCTCAGGGACGTATGGAAGTTTAGGTGTAATCAGGTGACCGTCCTTGCTATAGACATATCTATCGAGCTTAACTTTGCAGAGTTTGCCAGGTATATAGTAAAAACGGAAGCTTGAAGTTACCTTGACAAGGCGTGCTCCTTTGATTTCTTCTGCATCCGGGCGAAGTTCGATCACTTCATCACACTCAATGTCGCTGTAATCTCTTTTGCGCGGGTGTACATATCCCTTTTTCTTCCTTGCAGGTATATTGAATTGCTGATCTTCAGTAGTCTCGGCAGCACTATCGCTTTCAACATCATCAGTGCTGCCTTTCGGATTGCTATCCTTGTCATCCTCCTCAATATCGTCCTCTTCAACAATCTCTTCAACCTGGTCTCTATGGGTTTTCTCACTGCTGGTTCCGAAGAGTCGACGCTCATAGGTGGAGATAATTCCAGCCATCTTCTGGATGTCCCTACTCTGCCCTTTGATAGTCTTTTCAAGACTGTCTACCTTCTCCAGCAGATGCTCAATCATATGGTCTTTACTCTCTAATTGACGCATAAGACCACTGATTATCGTATGCAACTCTGATGTATTTTGCTTACTTCCCATACTTCAAAGGTACGAAAAAAGTATGAGATATGCAATACTTATTACATTGAATATCAATTTATTAACATCATTTTTGCACTACTTTGTAGCCGTTTATTAGAAGCCTTAACCTTGGCCAATCTATGGGGTATTCCTGTCTTGAGAAGTCCCATTTCGGGTAGACAAATACCCCCTTTCGTATCTTTCGGACATACATCGTAAATACTCCATTACTGTAGTGTAGGAGCTTCAGAATCTTGTGCGATTTTGACACGAATATATACACTTCACCTTCCTGAGGATCTTTGTCCATGTAGTTTGTTACCAGACCAATCAGATAGTCTACCCCAGTATTCATCTTGATTGGTTGCTGAAAGATGAAATACCTTAGATCAGGAGTTAATTCTAAAATCGTATTCTTCATATAACACAACAGCTTTAATTAACGATTCAAGGTTGGCTTCTTTAATCGTTAGCTCCACGCCGCTAGGAAACATTATGCTAGCTTCCCGAACTGGCGTGGTGCGGTTTGACTTACCTAGATTAACACTTATCTTGGGATTTGTCGGATATCGGTTATGCGATCTGCATTTGCGAACATCCGGTTCAATGACTAACTCGCCGAACATTTTCTGCGCTGTGCTCGGTTCGTATTTATTGTGCTCTGCCCATTTGCCAGCCCATTCAAGTCGGTGCATACACTTCTCTACCAGTGGAGCTCCATATCGGTCGTTCCACTGGTTTACCACGTCAACGAATTCTAGATAATCGAGATTGTTTTCCTTGCAATATTGGGCAAGATCCTGCTCGCTATGACTATAGCGGATGAATTCTAATGTTAAGTCTCTTTTTTCTTCCATGTTCCGCGAATTACATAAATCGCGCGAATATGGAGGGCAAATTATTGCCAATCAAGGCGTTTTCTTTGGACGTTTACATTTGTCAATGAATGTCATAAATGATTAGTTTTAAGTGATTTAAAAGGGCCCCACATCACAACAGTGATGCGAAGCCTGATAATAATTCTTGCCAGATTGGTTACTTTTTGTAGTGCCCGAAAACAGAAGGTCCTTCTTTGCGTCGTTAGAAAATACTATTCTATTC
>JAGKTZ010000072.1 GCA_021153165.1 Prevotellaceae bacterium | reverse complement strand
CAAGGACAACATTCCTAATCTCATATCAAGGAGACAGTTCAATGACCGCAGGAAGAAAAATCACAAGATGCCGGCATTCCTCAAATTTGCAAAACAAAAAACAATATATCAATGAATTACGAATGGAACTACGAAACCCCGTCGGCAGATGCCGCCGCCCTGGCCGCCGCCCTGGCTGCGCGCGCTGGCATACATCCGGCGCTGGGCAAGTTGCTCCTTGATCGTGGTATCACAGATGAAGCAGAAGTGCGTCATTTCTTTCGCCCTCAGCTGACAGACCTACACAATCCGTTTCTGATGAACGACATGGATGTAGCCGTGGAACGCCTCAACGCCGCCCTGGGTAGCAAAGAGCGCATCATGGTCTACGGAGATTACGACGTGGACGGATGTACGGCTGTCGCTTTGGTCTACAAATTCCTTGCGCAGTTCTATTCCAACATAGACTTCTACATCCCCGACAGATATGAAGAAGGCTATGGCATCTCAAAGAAAGGAATAGATTTCGCAGCCAACACAGGCGTAAAATTGATCATCGTATTGGATTGCGGTATCAAGGCTATCGAGGAAATTGACTACGCTGCCTCGCTCGGCATCGACTTCATTATTTGCGACCATCACGTACCCGACGAGGAACTACCTAATGCCGTTGCTATTCTCAACCCCAAACGCGTGGACAACACCTACCCTTACACTCACCTGTCAGGATGTGGCGTAGGCTTCAAGTTCATGCAGGCTTTCGCCATGAGCAATGGTATCGAGTTCAACAAGCTTTATTCGCTTTTGGACCTTTGTGCGATCAGTATCGCTTCGGACATTGTGCCCATCATGGGAGAAAATCGCATCCTGGCCTGCCATGGTCTGAGATGCCTCAACACTAATCCTAGCGTGGGTATACAGGCTATCATCGAGGTCTGTGGTGTAGGCGAGAGAGAGTTGACCATCAACGACATCATCTTCAAGATTGGTCCACGCATCAACGCCTCGGGCAGAATGCAGAACGGTCGCGAAGCAGTAGAATTGCTCGTGGAGCGCGACCATGCCACCGCAAAGGAATTGGCCAACCGCATCAACCTCTACAACGAGGCACGCAAGGATCTGGACAAGGCGATGACGGAAGAAGCTATCGAAAAAGTGCGCGATCTGCCGCAGTTGGACGAACGCCGCGCCGTAGTGATTTACAACGAAGAGTGGCACAAGGGAATCATCGGCATCGTGGCTTCACGCCTGACCGAACAATATTACCGCCCCGCCGTAGTCTTGACCCGATCAGAAGGTATGGCGACAGGTAGCGCCCGCTCGGTGTCAGGATTCGACGTCTACAAGGCAGTGCAAAGTTGTAGCGATTTGCTGGAAAACTTCGGCGGCCACACATACGCCGCGGGTTTGACGCTCAAAGTGGAACATGTGGAAGAATTCACCCGCCGCTTCGAAGAATACGTAGCCGAGCATATCCTGGACGAACAGACGCAGCCCACACTCGACATCGACGCCATCCTGGACTTCAAGGACGTTTCGTTTAAGTTCTACCAGGAGCTAAAGCGCTTTGCCCCCTTCGGACCAGGCAACGCTCGCCCCGTATTTTGTACCAAGCGCGTCTATGATTATGGCACAAGCAAAGTCGTAGGCCGAGGTCAAGAACACATTAAGCTTGAACTCGTGGACAACAAGAGTAATCGCATCATGAACGGTATAGCCTTTGGACAAAGTTCGCAAGCCAGATATATTAAAACAAAGCGGGCTTTTGACATTTGCTATGCTATCGAAGAAAATACCCATAAGCGCGGAGAAGTGCAACTGCAAATCGAAGACATTCGTCCATGCGAATAAAAAAAACACCGCTTGAAGTCCTGCACGAAGTCTGGGGTTATTCAGATTTTCGTGGGATTCAAGCAGAAATCATACATAGCATTTTGCAAAAGCGCGACACCCTGGGCCTAATGCCTACGGGTGGAGGGAAAAGTATCGCCTTCCAGGTGCCAGCATTGGTACTGGAGGGCGTTTGCATTGTAGTCACGCCGCTCATTGCGCTAATGAAAGATCAAGTGCAAAACTTGCGCAAGAGAAATATCCGTGCTGCTGCAATTTATTCGGGACAGAGTCATGAGGAAGTAATAAGACACCTGGACAACGCTGTCTTGGGTGCTTACGATTTGCTGTATCTTTCGCCCGAGCGTCTAGAGACGGATTTATTCCAGACAAAGCTTCGTCGCATGAAGGTTTCCTTTATTACCATCGACGAAGCACACTGTATCTCGCAGTGGGGATATGATTTTCGCCCTTCCTATCTGAATATCTCGCACATCAGAACCCTTTTGCCCGAGGTGCCGGTTTTAGCGCTCACGGCAACGGCGACGCCCAAAGTAGTCAAGGATATTTGCTGGCAACTCTCACATATTGGTCGCGAGGGCAGACTGCTGGAGAATCTTCCTACTAACAATTTCAACAAAGATACGGCTGAAGAAAAAGAGGACGTGATCGAGGGATTCCATGTCTATCGTATGAGTTTCGCCAGACCGAATCTTAACTACATCCTCAGACAAGCGGACGACAAGGTTCGTGAAATCATCCATATCCTGAAATCTGTTGAAGGTTCTGCCATCGTTTATACGAGAAATCGTAAGAGCACGCAGGAATTAAGTGATATCTTGAACAAAGAAGGTATCACCGCAGTACATTACCACGCCGGATTGACCAATGCAGACAAGGATGTGCGCAGCCGAGCTTGGCAGGACGGAGATATCCGCGTAATGGTGGCAACAAACGCCTTTGGGATGGGGATAGACAAACCCGATGTGCGCTTAGTACTTCACTTGGACGTGCCCGATTCCCTTGAAGCGTATTTCCAGGAAGCCGGACGCGCAGGACGAGATGGGTTGAATGCCTACGCCGTACTAATACATAATAAAAATGATCAGGCCTTGTTGAGACGACGCGTTGCAGACAATTTCCCACCCAAGGAGTACGTCCAACGGGTATACAATGAAATTTGCTACTATTTGCAGTTGGCTGTCGGAGATGGTTATCAAGTGAGCTATGAATTCAAACTGGAGAAATTCTGTCTCAACTTTAAACATTTCCCCACTCATGTAGTGAGTGCCCTCGAATTGTTGACGAAAGCAGGCTATATAGATTATAAAGAAGAGGAAGACACAACTTCACGCCTCCTATTCCTGGTAAAAAGAGATGACTTGTATAATCTGAGCCACCTGGGCAAAAAGGCAGATACCGTTATTTCTGCTGTGCTGCGCAACTATTGTGGTATATTTTCTTCGTATGTATTTATCGAAGAAGAGGACATCGCGCGAGATTGCGGAATGACATCGCACGAAGTCTATGAGACCTTGAAACAACTGACCGCTCAGCGCATCATACACTACGTTCCTGCTAAGAAAGTGCCTAAGATCACGTTCCTGACACGCCGTGTTGATGAAAACAGCATTGCGCTGAGTACAGCAATTTACGAAGACCGCCGACAACAATTCATTGATAGAATTTCGGAAGTCATAGACTATTTGAACAACGAGGAGTATTGTCGTAGTCGTTTCCTGCTGGAATATTTTGGCGACAATACGGGAAAAGATTGCGGACTTTGTGATATTTGCCGCGATCAAAGATCTGCGCAAAAGAACAGAGCATCTATTCGGGAGGATATCTTGCAAATTCTGTCAGATAGCAAACTGCATGATCCTGGCGACTTTACCCTTTACTCCTACAATAGGGATGAGGTGAGCAATGCCTTGCAGGAAATGTGCGATGCCGAGAGGATTTGCTTTGTAGATGGGAAATACAAACTGTCAGAATAAACATTGAAAAAAAGAAGGAAGTTCCTTGAATGGATTTCCTTCTTTTTTCTGTGATCCGCCTGGGGCTCGAACCCAGGACCCCAACATTAAAAGTGTTGTGCTCTACCTACTGAGCTAGCGAATCAAACCTCTTTTGCTGTTAAGCGAGTGCAAAGTTAAGCACTTTATTCAGAATATCCAAACAAATTGCTCTTTTTTTTCTTTTGTCATAGAAAAATGCACCACAATCCTTTGTTTTGCTCTATGCACCTTGCATTTTTCATAAAACATTATGTTTTTCCTATTGTATAATACAATTTCTTTGCAAAAAATGCGTTAAATTTGTATGCAGAAGTTCCATATTATCGAATAAGTGGAACCTTTTCGTCAGAATATATGAAAATAAGCATAATTACCGCTACATATAACAGTGCATCTACGTTGAAGGATACAATCAAGAGTGTCTTGGCGCAATCTTATCAGGACCTTGAATATATCATCGTTGATGGAGGATCCAAGGATGAGACCTTGGACATAATACGTCATTATGAGCCTTTATTCAATGGTAGATTGAAGTATGTGAGTGAATCAGACCGAGGTCTCTACGACGCAATGAACAAAGGTGTCGGTATGGCGACGGGTGATATAGTTGGCTTGTTGAATTCGGATGACTTCTACACGCATCGGGATGTGTTGCAGGGTGTCGCAGAGGCTTTGTCGGACGAACAAGTTGATGCCGTCTATGGCGATGTGCACTATGTCGATGCAACGCGTTTGAATAAATGCGTACGTTATTACAGTTCGAAGCGATTTCGTCCTTGGTGGATGAGGCTAGGTTTTATGCCAGCGCATCCTTCCTTTTATTGCCGTACAGAGTTATACCGAGAATATGGCAAATTTGATATTTCCTATCGTGTGGCAGCTGACTTCGAACAATTGTTGCGTTTGATATTTGTGCGCAGAATTCGGACGAAATATTTGCCTATAGATTTTGTGACCATGCGCACAGGTGGCGTGTCAAATGCCAATTTGAACAGTCGTTGGAAGATAATGCTTGATCACCGCCGGGCGCTTAGAATCAATGGTGTGTGGTCGTCCTATCTCTTGCTGAGCCTGAGATATTTTTACAAGGCAGTAGAGGTGGTCCTCTCGCGCTTTCATCGTCCAATAGAAGTTGCAGACTATATCGCTCAGGATTGACAATGTATTTATGATGATAAATCCCCATAGAATTGTGCGTTCTATGGGGATTATTCTATTTAGATATATGAGCTCTCGGTAATGGAGGCGTTGTATTCTGTTAAGGTGTTTTTATTCCTACAGAAAACATCTTATTATTTCAGTTTAGCAATTGTCTGTTTCAACTGATTGCCGATGCCGATGGTGTAACCTTGTGTGCGGAATACTACGCGGTTGAACGTATCGCCGATAAATACGATGGGCAAGGCCTCGTTGTGTACCAATTCGGTGCCGCGCAAGTCCTTCATGCATACACCATTTTCATCCACGCCGAAGACGACGTTTTTAGGCAGAGCGGTAAATTCGCTGCTAGTCTTTTTAAAGTTTTCGTAGTCAGCATGTGAGGGGAAGAGGACCAGTATGCTGCGACCCCATGCCTCGAGTGCTTGTGCTTCTCTTTCCAAGTCGTGCAAGATGTGGTTGCTTGGTTCATGTCCCGCCTTGATCAATGCTACGGCAAAGTAGCCACGACCAGTGGTCGAGAGGATTGAGCGCGATTTGCCAGTAGCAATGTCGTAATATAAGTTTTCGGAATTGAAATTGCCAATCACTTGTACGCCCGATTCGTCGCGACGCATATCCAATACGTGTGTAGATGTTTTGTTGGGTTCTACTGAGAAGAACGACAGGTTAGCCAGTACACTGCCATCAGCCATACGTGTGCCCGAAGTCATCAGATAGTTGCCCTGAGTCAAATCTGCGCCGTTGGCAAAGTTGTTTTGCCAATTGTATTCGTCGGGATATTCTTGCAAGAAGAGACCTCCGTTTTCCTTGATTTGGCTCAAGGTGAAGTGGATGTAGTATTTAGGATTTTCCATGCCATCACGTGGTGTGAAGGTTAGGTTTACTTTACCCTTGGGCTGATTGATTTCTGCTGCCGCCTTTTCTGCATCCTCTTTGTCGGCTAGTGTTACTCCTGTCCACTGTCCCTTTTCGTTCAGATATTCAACGTTGCCATTCACGGGGTTGATGCGTGCGGGAATTTCCAGACTTCGTGCGATAGCTACAAAGAGCAAACCCTTCGAGCGAACGTCTGTGTGTTTCATATCCAATACAGATTCAGGTGCAGTCCAAAGCTTGAGCGGATTCCATACTTTTTCGGTAGAAATATTGCTTTGAATCCATGTCGCAATATCTGCTGGATTTTTCTTGAATTGTTTTGCTTTTTTACCCTTGAAAGCCTTTTGCATCTCGTTGCGCCATGGTGTGAGGTGTTCGGTAGAAATGCGAGCGCACAGCACGTAGTTGCGCAGGATGGAGTCTGATGTATTGAATGCGACGTGTTGCAAATGGTCCTCAGCGACGCCGAGTTCGAAGTCGCGCAGGTCTTTTACGGCTAAGACTTCCAGGTAGTCGAGTGCCTTAGTACCATATTTATTATATAGGGTGAATACATTTTCATGGTTGCCCCTGCTCTTTTGCACCAAGGGCCACAGACGTGCTTGGTCTGCGCCGTTTGCTTTGCAGAAGTCCGCTACTTTTTGTTCGTTTGGCCACGAAGCGATGTAAGCCAGTCGGATGCTGTCCTCGTAGGCAAAGCGTTTCGCATTGGTTTGTACCTGTTCGTCGGTCAATGCAGGCAGATTGTTTTCGCCGGCAGGCGGAGTGATATTCATTTGCATTGAGAAAGTCTCACCCAGTTTGTGATCCATGCACACAGTCGCTTCGCCGTTTTCGCCAGCAGTGATTTTGCCCCATCCGAACTTATCCTTGTCGTAAGCGAATACCACAAAGTCGCCCAGACCAGTCAGGATAGACGCACGGCCGGTTCTGTTGGTCTTAGTACTCAGTACGGTGTAGAATTCGCCATAGTTGTAGATTCTAAATTCTATAGAAGTGTCGGGACAGGGTTTGCCTTCCTTGTCAGTCACCAGGACCGTTGTGCGTGCCACCTTGGCATAGTTGCGTGTTACATTGATTTCGGTGAAACAAGGTGTGCGGTACATCACATCCTCGGGACCATTGTATTTGCCAAACACCTTGGTGTGCATCAGCATCCCTCTCGAGGCGGGCTGATTGAACCAACCGAGGTTCAGCACCGGTTCGGGCTCGCAAGCACCCAAGAAGTACCACTCGCCATCTGCCCAGGCTTCGACCCAAGCATGATTGTCGTCGGTATGAGCCCAGCGAGGAGTGTAAACCTGTCTTGCAGGGATGCCCACAGCACGCAGTGCGGCTACGGTATAGGTCGATTCTTCGCCACAACGTCCGATGGCCGAGCGCATAGACGAGAGTGGGGGAGAAGTACGTGCATCCGAGGGTTGATAGGTCACGTGTTCGTGACACCAGTGGTTCACCTCGAGTATAGCCTCCTTCATCGACATGCCCTTGACGCGTTCCTTCAACTCTTCATAGCATACTGTGCGGAATTCGTCCAGATGCTCGTTGTTCACGCGCACTGGCAAAACGAAGTGCAACCATTCGCGTTGGGGCACCTTGTCAGCCCATTGCATCTCTTGCTGAGCGCGGAGTGTCGTGCGGATTTGACGCAGGTGAAATTCGGGGCTATAGTCTGCGATATCGGGCAGTGTCATATAGGCATAGAGGAACTTCACCGCTGCACGTTCTTCGTCAGTCTTTGCTTGACGTAAGGCAGCCTTGGCGTTGTCGGTGGGCAAGGTCTTCAGACGTTGGGTGTAGTCTGCTTCATAGTCTACCTTGTCTTGCGCAAACGATAGTGCGGGGAACAGGGCGCTCACGGCGATCAGAATTGATAGGATCTGGTGTCTCATAGGTATGGGGTTGGAGATTTTAGGTTCTTGTTTTGTTGTAGGAGGCGTTTGGAAATATGCCTTATCAGAAGCAACTGCTACCGTCGAAGCAGTGTGTGCAAAGTTGGCACTTGGGCAGGCCGATAGCCTGAACGATAGTTTCCAACTTGGCAAACTTCAATGAAGTCAAGCCCAACTGACTGCGGATTTCCTCGACCATACGACAATATTCGGGCGAATCTGTTGTCGCGTACTTTTCGAGGTTTTTGTCGGGATCGCCTTCCAATTTTTGGATGATGTTGCGTGTGATAAGCTCCATCTTGCTCTTTTGCGAAGTGAAGCCGATGAAGGGGCACGCATAGATGAGTGGTGGACACGCGATGCGCATGTGTACCTCGCGAGCGCCTTCGTCAAACAATACCTTCACATTGTCGCGCAACTGTGTACCACGTACGATCGAATCGTCGCAGAACAGGATGCGCTTGCCCTGCAGCATATCTTTGTTGGAAATGAGTTTCATCTTTGCCACCAACGAGCGCATCTCCTGATTCACCGGTGTGAAGCTGCGAGGCCAGGTGGGCGTATATTTAGATATAGCGCGTTGGTAAGGGCGCTTCATGCCGTGTGCATAGCCCAGTGCCATGCCGATGCCCGAGTCGGGGATACCGCAGACATAGTCTACTTCGGTCTGATCCTCCTCGCCCATCAGGCGTCCGCTGTCGTAGCGCATCATCTCGACGTTGCGACCTTCGTAGTTTGAAGTAGGGAATCCGTAGTACACCCACAGGAACGAGCAAATCTGCATCTTGTCGTTGCGTTGACGCAGCGTTTCCAGACCGTCGTGGTGCAACTTCACGATTTCACCTGGTCCTACGTAGTATTCCACTTGGTAGTCCAGATTGGTAAACGATGTTGATTCGCTTGTCGCAGCATAGGCGCCGTCCTTCTTGCCAATGACGATGGGCGTACGTCCCCACTTGTCGCGCGCAGCGATGATACCATCTTCGGTCAGGATCAGCATCGAGCACGAACCCTTGATATGATTGAAGACATTTTCGATACCTTCGACGAAGTTTTTGCCTTGGATGATGAGCAGAGCGATCAATTCTGTCTGATTCGTCTTGCCCGAAGAGAGTTCGGCAAAGTGCTTGTTTTCGCTCAGCAGCATTTGTTCCAGTTCGTCGATGTTTTGGATTTTTGCCACAGTCACGATGGCAAATCTGCCCAGGTGCGAATTGATCACGATGGGTTGAGCGTCTGTGTCGCTGATCACACCAATGCCCGAATTGCAACCGGCAAATCTGCCCAGCGAACCTTCGAATTTAGAACGGAAATAAGCGCTTTCCAAATTGTGGATAGAGCGGGTGAAAGCGCGTTCAGTCTGATTGTATCCCGCCATACCTCCACGGCGAGTGCCGAGGTGTGAGTTATAATCTGTGCCGTAAAATAAGTCGGCAGTGCATTCTGTAGATGATATTGTTCCGAAAAAACCTCCCATAGGAAAATGATGTTTTTTGTTTGAGAGTTCAAAATTACTACACCCCGAGAAAAAGGCAAAGCGAAAGCCCCATTTTTTTCAATATTTTTTAGCAAAAACTGAGGATATGGTAGGTCGAGACTGCAGAATTATAGTTTCTAAAATCGTTCCAAAAAATGCGAAAAATTTTGACAAACGGACTTCGCGTTCTAAGAACGGGAAAATCATACGACATCAGGCTTCGGGTGAAAAAGTCAAGGCTTTTTTGAAAAAAAGTCTAAGATAATTTTCACGAGGCGTCGCGAAATTTTCACAAACCCTTGACTTTTTTCAAAAAAATGTCCGAGCATTTTGTCCTGAAAAGCATTACTTTTTACTGAAAACATTAAAAAAGCCTTGAC
>JAGKTZ010000071.1 GCA_021153165.1 Prevotellaceae bacterium | reverse complement strand
ATATAATAATTCTTGTGTGTTTCATCTCTTTTACTTTCTTCAAACAGTTAAAACATCCTAAAGTTTAGGCATAATTTAATAGTTGAATTAAAAATCGGTTAAATTTCTATTTATTTCCATTTCTTTTTACGATATTTGCATAACCAACCGATGAAACATAGATTATGAAGTTTACAGCTAAACAAATAGCAGACCTATTGCAGGGTGAAGTGGTAGGCAATGCCGATGCCACCGTCGAAACATTTGCTAAAATAGAAGAGGGCTTCGAAGGCGCTTTGTCTTTCCTAGCCAACCCTAAATACGAACAATACTTATACGATACAAAATCAAGCATCGTGCTCGTCAATCGCGACTTCCAGCCTCAACAGGAAGTTGCTGCGACCTTGGTGCGAGTAGACAATGCATACGAAGCTATAGCACGCTTGCTTACTTTTTATGAACAAGCGACAGCAAAGCGCACTGGCGTTCATCCCACTGCTTGTATTGCCGAAACAGCTCAGGTGGGCGAAGATTGCTACATAGGACCGTATGCCTACATCGGCGAAAATGTCGTCATAGGTAAAGGTTCGCAAATCTATGCGCACACTGTGATTGAAGAAAGAGCGACGGTGGGCGAAAATTGTATCTTCTACCCCAACGTATCTGTATACCATGATTGCGTGATAGGCAATCGTGTAATACTGCATTCAGGTTGTGTGATTGGTGCAGATGGTTTTGGTTTTGCTCCAGGAGCTAATGGTTACGAAAAGATACCTCAAATAGGTATTGTGACCATAGAGGACGATGTGGAAATCGGTGCTAACGCTTGCGTAGACCGCTCTACGATGGGTAGCACTTATGTGCGTCGCGGCGTGAAGTTGGACAATCTGGTACAAGTGGCACACAATTGCGAGGTAGGTAGTCATACGGTGATGTCTGCCCAAGTCGGTGTAGCAGGAAGTACTAAGATCGGTGAATGGTGTATGTTTGGCGGACAAGTCGGTATTACCGGACATGCCGTGATCGGTGACAAAGTGTATTGCGGAGCACAAGCAGGTATCGCAGGCAGTATCAAGAATGGTAATGTACGTATTCAGGGTTCTCCAGCAATTGATGCGAAGAATTTTGCACGTTCGAGTGCCGTCTTCAAGAACTTGCCAGATATGTACACCCAGTTCAATCGTATGGTCAAGGAAATGGCTCAGATGAAAGAAGCCTTGGAAAAATTACAAAATCAATAAGTCAATAAAAAGTAGAAGGTGACATTTTGTCATTTCTTCACACCTATATAATATATGGCAAAACAAACAACACTTGGCGGAAGCTTTTCTCTCTACGGAAAAGGACTTCATACAGGATTGGCGTTGACTGTGACATTCAATCCTGCTCCTGAAAATCATGGATACAAGATCCAGCGCATAGACCTAGAAGGTGAACCCATCATCGAGGCTATTGCAGAAAATGTCATAGATACCTCACGTGGCACAGTTGTTGCAAAAGGAGAAGCAAGGTGTAGTACAATTGAACATGGATTGGCTGCACTCTATGCTTTGGGTATCGACAACTGTTTGATCCAAGTAAATGGACCAGAGTTTCCAATCCTTGACGGAAGTTCTAAACATTATGTGGAAAACATCCAACGTGTCGGCATCGAAGAGCAAAATGCTGAAAAGGATTACTATATCATCAAAAAGAAAATAGAATTCCACGACAAGAAGACAGGCTCTTCTATCGTTATTCTGCCCGATGAACAATTCTCAATCACTGCGATGATTTCATTTGAGTCTCAACTGATTAATAGTCAGTTTGCGACTTTGGATAGTATGTCAGACTTCGCTTCAGAAATCTCAAGCGCTCGTACATTTGTCTTTGTCCGCGAAATTGAACCACTTTTGAATCTTGGATTAATCAAAGGTGGAGACTTAGACAATGCTATTGTGATTTATGAAAGAGAAATGCCACAGGAAGCTTTGGATAAGTTGGCTGATACTTTGAAAGTGGAACATCGCGATGCAACAAAGTTGGGCTATCTGAATTCAAAGCCTTTGGTTTGGCCAAACGAACCTGCGCGACACAAAATCCTTGATATCATTGGCGACATGGCTTTGATCGGTCGTCCTATCAAAGGCCGTATCATCGCTACACGCCCCGGACATACCATTAATAATAAGTTCGCGCGTCAGATGCGTAAGGAAATTCGTAAGAATGAAGTCCAAGCACCTATTTATGATGCGAACGAAGAACCTTTGATGGATGTCAATAAGATTCGCAACTTATTGCCTCACCGCTATCCCATGCAATTAGTGGACAAAGTGATAGAAATGGGAAGCAATTATATCGTAGCTGTGAAAAATGTAACGTCCAACGAAGAATTCTTCCAAGGCCACTTTCCACAAGAACCCGTGATGCCAGGTGTACTCCAAATAGAAGCGATGGCACAAGCAGGTGGACTTTTGGTGTTGAGTTCTGTAGAAGAACCAGAACGTTGGAGCACATATTTCCTACGTATTAATGACGTGAAGTTCCGTCGCAAAGTTGTTCCAGGAGATACGCTGATATTCCGAGTAGAACTGATGGCACCCATTCGCCATGGTATTTCAACAATGAGAGGATACGTCTTCGTCGGAGAAACTGTGGTGATGGAAGCTACATTTACTGCACAAATTGTAAAGAATAAGTAAACAAGGACAAAGCAAGCTCGGGTATGAAAATACCAACTGCTTCTTATAATAAATTATTGAAAAATGAGTCAAATCAGTCCTTTAGCCTATATAGATCCAACTGCCGTAATTGGTGAAAATTGCGAAATTGGTCCTTTCTGCTATATCGACAAAAATGTAGTTATTGGCGACAATAATAAATTGATGAATAACGTCACAATGCTTTATGGCACACGTGTGGGAAAAGGTAATGTCTTCTTTCCAAATGCTGTAATTGGTGCTATCCCTCAGGATTTGAAATTCAGAGGAGAAGAAACCACCGCAGAAATTGGTGACAACAACACAATACGTGAGAATGTGACCATAAACCGAGGTACTGCAGCAAGAGGACAAACCACCGTTGGCAACAACAATTTGCTGATGGAAGGCGTGCATTTAGGGCATGACGTTGCCGTGGGAAATGGATGTATTATAGGAAACTCTTCAAAACTGGCTGGCGAGGTAGTTGTCGACGACAATGCTATATTGAGCGGAGGAGTCCTTGTACACCAGTTCACACGTATTGGCGGCTATGTAATGGTCGGCGGTGGTTCAAAGGTAAACCAAGACATTCCACCATATATTATGGCAGCTCGTGAACCTATTGCTTATTGTGGGCTGAATTTGGTGGGACTTCGTCGACGTGGCTATTCGGCTGAGACTATCGAGAATATTCATAATGCTTACCGCATCTTATATCAAAGTGGTAAGTTGAGAGAAGAATGTCTGCAGCAAATAAAAGATGACGTTAAGGATTCACCTGAAAAAGATTACATCTTGGATTTTGTGACTTCTTCAAAACGTGGTATCATTAAATAAGATTATATACAATATTAATTAAAAGAAAAAATATGCTATATCGCATCAAGTTTATATCAGATGAAGTAGATGGCTTCTTGCGTGAAATCAAAATTGACAGTGAAGCTACTTTCTTAGATCTTAATAAGGCAATTTTGGATTCTTGCGGTTACCCAGATGACCAAATGACTTCATTCTACGTTTGTGATGACGAGTGGGAGCGCGGACAACAAATCACGCGTGAAGATGTGAGCGAACCAGGTCACGAAGATGAAGATTTGTACGTCATGGCTAATACGCGCTTAAGCGAATTTATCGAGGACGAAGAACAAAAGTTCGAATATGTTTTCGATCCCTTCAGCGAAAGAGTATTTTATTTGGATGTAAAGGAACTCATCCCAGGCGAAAACCTTGATGCTCCCGTGTTGTTGCGCAGTAAAGGCGAAGCGCCCCAACAAGTTGAGGAGTTGGATTTGGGTTTCGTTCCTACCACAGGAAAAGGTAGTGATTTCTTTGACGAAGACGAGGCCAGCGAGTTCTATGGTGACGGCGATTTCAATTCGGACGACCTTGATCTCGAAGGATTCGAATATAGCGATGGCGGAGAATACTAATAGTATTTTTACGCTTTTCAGGAAATAATCTTTCACATTGAGGTATAGACACAAGACGTTGGCGAAGTTTAGCGAGGTGCGACTTCAGATATCCCACGACTTTTTGCTATACCTCAATGTTTATGTTTCATTTGTTTTGCTGAGGTAATAATTTCATGAAGAAACTTTTTGTCTTGTTGGGACCTACTGGCGTGGGAAAAACTGAACTGAGTTTGCAGTTGGCAGAAATGCTCGACTGCCCGATACTTAGTTCTGATTCAAGACAGGTTTATCGTGATATTCCCATTGGTACTGCAGCGCCAACTTCTCAAGAACTTTCACGCGTAAAGCATTACTTTATTCATACTTTGGGTTTGGAGGATTATTATAGCGCGGCGCAGTATGAAGTTGATGCTTTGGCGGTTTTGGAGCAGGAGTTTGCTCAGCGTGACGCCCTCTTGATGACGGGCGGTTCGATGATGTATATTGATGCCGTGTGCGACGGGATAGACGATATTCCCACCGTGGACGATGAAACGCGTCAACTCTTGCAAAAACGATATGAGACCGAGGGTCTCGAACCCCTTGCTCAAGAATTGCGTTTGCTTGATCCCGAGTATTACGAACGCTGTGATATCAAAAATCACAAACGTGTCGTTCATGCGCTAGAGATATGTTATATGACTGGCAAAACATATACTTCGTTTCGGGTAAAAGAAAAGAAACAGCGACCTTTCGAGATTGTGAAAATAGGTTTGTGTCGTGAACGTCAAGAACTCTTTTCGCGCATCAATCAAAGGGTCTTGCAAATGGTGGATGAAGGTTTGGTGGAGGAAGTAAAGCGGGTTTTGCCATATCGCCAGTGCAATGCGCTCAATACGGTGGGATATAAAGAAATCTTTGCCTACCTTGATGGCGAGATGACACTGGAACAAGCCATTGAGAAGATACAACGCAACACGCGAGTTTATTCAAAAAAGCAAATGACTTGGTTTAAGAAGGATGACAGAATACATTGGTTTCATCCAGATGAACTCTTAGCAATAAAAGATTTCATTAAATCCTCTCTTGGCACTTAGTGAGATCGTCTGATAGTTGCTTCGATTGCTGAGAAATAGCGATAATGATTACAGAAAGAGATAATGTGAACCCTGTTTTTGCTTCTTTTGCATTTATTACCTTTATTATTTGAAAGAAGTTTTTTAACTTTGCGCATATTAATAACATAATATCATTTTTCTCTGTTGAAGATGATATAAAAACATAATCTGGAAAAATATTATAATATGAAAAGTAAATATATTTTGTTGTTGTTAGGTTTGGTATTTCTCACGTCTTGTGGTTCCAAAGAAAGCCAAAAGATAGCATTGTTACAAGAAGCGACAGAGGCCTTTGAATCTGCTGATTCTAAGGAAGAAGTAGAGTCTGTTGTAGAGAAATACGGAGAAAAGCTTTCAAAGTTTGAAGATGAATTGACTTTGGAAGAATCACAAGCGTTAGAGAACAGTATTCCCGTATCAAAAGCATTATCCAGATATAAACTTGTAGCTGATTCTAAGTGCTACGAGTTTGGTGTATATTAATAATGTGTGTCGTGACTAATATAATATAAAGAATCAGTCTTGTGGCTGGTTCTTTTCTTGTTCAAAAAAGACTTTAATTACCCGAAGAAAATACCAGATGATAGAAAAACATTATTTGCTTGAAGAGGCTGACCCAATACTCTTTTTTGGTGCAAGCAATATCAATTTGAAAATCCTGCGCGCCCTGTTTCCAAAGCTCCGCATCGTTGGCCGCGACAATGTGATCAAAGTCATGGGGAGCGAGGAGGATATGGTGCTGTTTGAAGAGATTTTTGAAAAGCTCGAAAAGCATTGTGCAAAATATAATTCGCTGGTCGAAGAAGATATCCTCGCTATTGTCAAGAATCGCAGACTACGTGATGAGGGCAGCAGTGATATTATAGTGTATAGCACAACAGGGAAACCCATTGCGCCCCGTTCGGAAAATCAGCGCAGACTGGTCGCTGCTTGTGCCGACAATGATATGCTCTTTGCAGTAGGTCCTGCTGGTTCGGGTAAGACCTACGTGGCGATTGCACTTGCAGTGAAGGCGTTGAAAAATAAGGAAATCAAAAAGATCATACTCTGCCGCCCGGCTGTAGAAGCCGGCGAGAAGTTGGGATTTCTGCCTAGGGATATGAAGGAGAAAATAGACCCTTATCTCCAACCCCTGTATGATGCTTTGGAGGAGATGATTCCACCTGCCAAATTGCAGGAATATATGCAGACCAACGTCATACAGATAGCCCCCTTGGCGTTCATGCGTGGTCGCACCCTCAACGATGCTGTGGTCATCCTGGACGAGGCGCAAAACACGACTACGGCACAAATCAAAATGTTCCTCACGCGCATGGGGTGGAATACTAAGATGATCATCACAGGCGACACCACGCAGATCGACTTGCCTCAGTCTACACGCAGTGGCCTTATCGAAGCGATGAATATCCTGCAGGGCATTCCCGGTATAGCTTTTATCGAGATGAACAAGGGGGATATTGTTCGCCACAGATTGGTCACTCGCATTGTCGAGGCTTACGAAAGGGGTGGAAAGCAGTAGGCTGTTCGCTGCACATCTAATATACTTTCTCTCCGCTTAAAAATTTGAAGCGCGAGGGGAAGTTTTTTCAAATCAACTCGTAGTATTTAAGATTTCCAGTATATGAAAGTCGGTATCATAGGCGCAGGTGCAGCCGGTTTCTTTATGGCTATTCAGGTCAAGACGAGATGTCCCAAGGCAGAGGTGACTATCTATGAAAAGTCATCGTCGGTCCTGGCCAAGGTGCGTGTGTCGGGCGGCGGACGTTGCAATTTGACCAACTCGTTTGCCGAAGTTGTAGACCTGTCACATGTTTATCCGCGCGGACATCGTCAGATGAAACGTTGGCTTTCTGAATTCAGCCACACCGACGCTTTCGATTGGTTTGAATCGCACGGCGTCGCCTTGGTTACGCAAGAGGATCAGTGCGTATTTCCCAAGGTGCAGGACTCTGCCGCAGTGATCAATTGCTTGACAGAGCACGCCCGTCGTCTGGGCGTCAAGGTCTGCTTGAAACATGCCGTCGAGCGTGTGATAAAGGCTGAGACAGGCCAATTGGAAATCCAATTCCAGAGCCAACAACCAGCAGTAGTTTGTGATAAAGTCGCCGTTACAATCGGAGGCACACCTAAGTCGGAGGCCCACGACTGGCTCTCGTTACTCGGACATAAGATGGAGTCGCCCTGTCCTTCGCTCTACACCTTTGCTATCAAAGATGCAGCGCTCAATGCGCTGATGGGCATCGTCGTAGATACTGTGCAGGTGGGAATAGCAGGCACCAAGTTTCGTGCAGAAGGCACCTTGCTGATCACCCACTGGGGCGTCAGCGGACCAGCCGTATTGCGCTTGTCCTCATACGCCGCTCGCCACCTTTCGGACCAAGACTTTCGTGCCCCACTCGTCGTGTCGTGGGCAGACGGACAGACCACTGAGGAAGTGGTGCAGACATTGCAAATGCTATCCGTCGAACATGCCCGAAAGCAGTTGGGCAGTGTGCGCCCCTTCGGTTTGCAGTCTCGTCTGTGGCAATATCTGTTGCAACGTGCCGAATTGCCCGAAACACGCACTTGGGCAGAGTTGGGCAAAAAGGCATTGAATAAACTCGCCACCATCTTGACCGCCGATGTTTATCCCATCGAAGGCAAAGGCACATGGAAGGAAGAATTTGTGACCTGCGGTGGCGTGAGTCTGAAGAGTATTTCCACGAAAACGCTGGAAAGCAAACATTGCCCGGGGTTATACTTTGCTGGCGAAGTGCTCGACGTCGATGCTGTGACTGGGGGCTTCAATCTGCAGGCGGCTTGGACCATGGCATACGTAGCTGCTAAGGGTATTTGTCAGGTGGCGGAATGATTTTTTTTATCCTATTAGATGCCAGAATAAGCCTTACTTAATGGTCCCAAAATCGCGTAAAATTCATCGCAAAATATTTGTACGAAAATATCGCCGTGGTGAGCGATTAAGAAATGCATAATTATGCAGTTGTTTATGCTATATTCTTAGGATTTGAGGTGTTTGTTGCATAACTATGCGTTTTCTGCATAAAAATAGGCTTATCCAAGAAAATTCTACCCTTATCTTTGAAGCATCTTCCCTTATTGTTGATGAAACTTCCCTTATTGTAGTTTGAAAAAGGTCTAATGTAATTTTATTTTCCCCTAATGTAATTGCTATGTTGCCAAAGAAAAGTGATTTTTACCGTTCTAGATTACAATTTTGAAATGTCAAAATTTTTCGCACTTTTAGAGGCAAAAAAAGGACTCCCAAGTGTGATCATCTTGTTGTCAAATTAAGTAGAGAAAAGACAAAGTATTTAGCTCCTGAAAGTGTCCTTCTGTAGTGAGAGATTGACTTACAATAATTAATAAGCGCCATAATTTTACAATGAAACTATGGCGCTTGAAATGTATTTATGGGCCTGTGCCCTTAGTGTCTATTAGAGCGAGTTCAGATATTCGCACACGTTCTTTTCGATACGGCTGTGCAGGTCTTCACCTTCTTCACGGTGGAAGGTTTCGCCTGTGATGTGCTCGTACAATTCGATGTAGCGAGCCGAGATGCCTTCTACGATTTCGTCGGTCATTTCGGGCACTTGTTGTCCTTCCTTGCCTTGGAAACCATTCTCCATCAACCATTCGCGTACGAACTCTTTTGACAACTGTCTTTGAGGTTCGCCAGCGTTGAAGCGCTCTTCGTAGCCTTCGCTGTAGAAGTAGCGGCTTGAGTCGGGCGTATGGATTTCGTCCATCAGGTAGATTTCGCCGTTGTGCTTACCAAATTCGTACTTAGTGTCTACCAAAATCAATCCGCGCTCAGCTGCAATCTCTGTACCGCGTTGGAAGAGTGCTAGGGTGTACTTTTCGAGCAACGCATATTCTTCGGGTGTAGCGAGACCCTGTGCCAGGATTTCTTCCTTAGAGATATCAGCATCGTGTTCGCCGATTTCTGCCTTTGTCGTAGGCGTGATGATTGGCGTGGGGAACTTTTGATTTTCCTTCATGCCTTCGGGCAATTGCACACCGCAGATTTCGCGCACACCGCTCTTGTATGCACGCCATGCAGAACCGCATAGATAGCCGCGCACAATCATTTCGATGGCAAAACCTTCGCAACGCAAGCCCACAGTGACCATTGGGTCGGGTGTAGCCGTCTTCCAGTTGGGGCAGATGTCTGCTGTTGCATCGAGGAACTTAGCTGCAATTTGATTGAGCATTTGACCCTTGAAAGGAATGCCTTTGGGCAATACAACGTCGAAAGCAGAAATGCGGTCAGAAGCTACCATCACGAGACGGTCGCCTACGCTATAGACATCGCGCACCTTGCCGTGATAGACTTGGGTTTGACCAGGAAAATTGAAATCGGTCTTTGTTAAAGCACTCATAAGTTTATATTTTCTTGTTGTTAATATATTTTCGTTTGCAAATTTACCTTTTTTTTGAGATATAGCA
>JAGKTZ010000016.1 GCA_021153165.1 Prevotellaceae bacterium | reverse complement strand
ATTTATAACAAAAAACTGGAATAACCATATCCTCTAAACTTAAAAACACCATTTTGTCGAAATGGACCAAAATGGATTAGCTGTTAGCAACGAAAATTTACCACTTTTGTACCTAAATACACAATTTTTAAGCATTGTCTTCGTTTTCTTAGAAAATCCGATAGATGATATGTCATTTAGGACGCATATATAACTCTAATTTAATATACAATGAAAAGAAAGTTAAAATTTTTGCTACTATCCGCCCTTCTTTTGATCTGTGGAGGTGTGGATGCACAAGTGACCCAGACTCACCTCGGAATCCCTTACAGTGAATTAGGTTTTAAGGGGAATATCCTGAGTCTCTCAGGGATGCCTATTGGGAGATATCCCCAACAGTTTGTTCTCACTCCAGGGTATATCAATGCTTTTTCTATTGGCGAAAATGACTTCATCGTAACAGGAAAAACGGAAACTGGATACCATGGCCAATTGTTCACCTTGGACTTAGACTGCAAATTTACTGTCCAAAATGGTAAACTCACAAAGATATCTTATCAGGGCGAGTCAGGACAATGGACGGGTACATTCACCTTTTCCTATGCAAATGACGTTGTCACTGTGAAGGAAAATTCATCAAGGACTTATAAGCATACATATTGGGTGGATTATTCTGTAAAGGCTGATGATATAGCAAGACAAATCAACGAACTGAATGAATGGTATCAGAAACAATACTATGATAACTATAATAAATATAGTAAATTAAATAGTTTGAACCGTCAGTTCGAAAAGAAACTTAATAAATTAAATGAGCAGTATCAGTATTACTCCCTCAAAGGTGGAGAATATAAGACTGAGACTAAAACAGACAAATCGAATAAGACATTCAAGTACTATAATTTCAAAAAGGATGAGGTAGGCAACGTGGTATCCTACTCTATGAGTATTGATGATGAACACGTAAAAGACATAGAGCTTGATTACGTTTACGAACCCAACTATATCGGTGAGTTTTTTTGGAATAAGTTGAAGGAATCAACCGATATTAACGATTTAGAGGCATTCTATCATAACACTAAATTTAGTGATAAATATAGAGATCTTGCTCAAAAAAGATGGAACGAATTGGTGGCTTCAAAATTGGAAGGCGAATTCAAGACAGACGTGAACAAACAGGTAAATTTGGTAGGCAAGAGAATCATCTCGGAAAACAATCGTGTGAGGACGCAAGAACTCATTAGCGAATACTATTATCCACAAGCAATCAAGATCCGCGACTTCCAAGAGCTGAAAAATTTTGTTTCTGCTAAAACGAAGAGCGGTGTGCCCTACTTCAACCAGGTATACCGCAACAAACTGATGGCTTTGAGCAATCAGCTTCGCACAGACTCTATCGCCTATCTCAACGACAAGGCAAAGGCTGAAATAGATCGTGGTGACTTCAAAAAAGCTATTTCAACCACTGCAGGTACTTTGGCTTTCGCACCCTATGACGAAACAGCCAACAATTTGGCACAAGATGGTTACTACAAACTCGTACAAAAAGGCGTGGCAGAGGCTCAGCCCGATACCGTCGTGATGAAGAAATACTTGCAACTCTATCCTGCTGGTAAATACAAAGCACAGGTGGAAGACGAATTCGTGGCTAGCAAACTCGACATCCTGAAGGCTTGCAAGAAAGATGTAGATATCGTCAACGCTGGTGGCGTGGATATGATCAACTATTTGAGAAGTCTGCCCGTCAACGATCCAAAATTGGCCAGAAAGGTCAAGAATGTCACAGACAAGAAAGAATTTACCCTACATCGTGGTGACGTGTTGGACTTCGGTATAGGCGTAAGTGCTGAATATGGTCCAGACATGGCAGGCTTGTTCGGCGAAATGGGTTTCCGCGTGGGCTATTTGGCAAATTGGGTGAACCTATATGTCGGAGGTCGTTTTGGTAGTATGACCAGCATGACTGCGTTGGTCAATGGCGAAAAGGCATTGGAACCCGTCAATGGTGGACACTTTTCAATGCTTCGTGCCTCTGTACCAGTGCAAGTGCGCTTGCATGTGGCAAAAGACTATGACCATGCTTGGTACGTAGGACTTGGTGCAGATCTCAACTTCAATATCAGTCCTAAAATCAAAGTGACAGGTGTAGCTGAAAAATCGCATACAAACTCTTACGGACAAACCGTTTCTGATGCTACAGGCAATCCATTCTTGGACAACTCAATCGTGTTTAAGGACAAGAACTTGGTGAACAAGATGACCATTTCACCACGTCTGAGCTTAGGCTATACAGGTAGAGACTTGAACTTTGAAATCTATGGTCTATATGACCTGAATGATACTTTCAATAAAGCCTATTTGGAAGACAATGGAATTGAAAACTTGGTACACCCACAATTCTACGAAAAACAAGTTGGCAACAAATGGCGTGTAGGTTTGGCTTTGCGCTGGATGTTCTAAAATATAAAATAGGAATTTTAAATAGCTTCTAATAATCAGAAATCATGAAAAAGATATTAAATACACTTTGTTGTCTGCTGGCAGCACTTGCAGTGGTCGGCTGCTCAATCGACGATATGGAAACCACTGGAGCTATCCATGGATATGCTTGCGATAAAGAGGGCACTCCATTGGTGGGAAGCACTGTCGAGCTGCTGGGTACTGGTCGTAAGGCTGTCGTAGACGCAGAGGGACGATTCTACTTCTTCCACGTTCCAGCAGGATTGGCGCAACTTCAACTTACGCAGGCTGATGGTACACAAATTAACGAAAATGTACAAGTGCCAATCGACAATGTGATGACCGTGGCATTGCAGGAATGGCACAAGGACTTCCCATTTGTGCTTGAATATGCATCAGACTTCACATCAACCGGAGACAGAAAGGGTCTCAATCTGGATGTACGCCTGACGAATGCTTCAAATGTTCCGCAGACTTGTAGTGTCTATGGTGAAGGCGAGTTGTCAATCAGTCAGGTTTCCCCTCCTTATTTTGTTCCTAACGGCATATCTGCTGGTGATGAAATGACCCTTGACCCAGGAAAGTATGCAAGAATAACCGTCAGTCAAACATTGGAATCACTCACTGGATTCAACAAGATGTATATCTCTTGGAATGGCAAAAGACAAGTTGTCGTATTCCATACTACCCATACTTAAACCGACGGAATAGAAATCTATATCATAGCGAGAGGAAGATTGCCCATATTGAGCACTTCCTCTCGCATTTGTTTTGTTTGCGACCCACGTGCGTGCGATATATAATATTATGGTGTCTATATCGACGTGTGTGGGTTTCATACACTCCTCATTCGGATGATTTGAAGTCGGACAGTTATCTATTACTTTCTCAAAAAAAAGAAAAAAACTTCAGGTGCCCAGACGCTCAGTATCTATAGGTGGAGTAGGGCGATTTCGGAATGTTAAAAAAATCTATTAAGCGCAATTAAGATGAAGACGCCCCTGTGGGTGTAGTAACTTTGCACTCGGTATCCGACCAGCAGATATTTGATAGGGAAGTCTACAGATGTCAATAGGGGGATACAGCGATCTTTGACTTAATGTACACTTTAAGCGCAATGTGTAGCGTAGCAGGAAGGTATAATGATGGTAAAATGGCAGCAGATAGGACGATGACTGGTCTGCTCAATATTTAGGAAAGAACACAGACTTATCTTTAGAAAAATAAGTTTGCCGCGCAATAAAGTAGCCCTTCACTCTGCAAAACGACAGAAAAAGCCGTAAATTTCTGCAAAAGACTTAATTTTTGTCTAAAAAAAGTTATATTTGCAGACTGAATGCATATAAATATAACACTAAATACTCTATGAAGAAAATTTTTACACTTACACTCATGCTGTGCTTTGCGCTATGCACTTGGGCGCAAACTTCGGCGACTTCGGCACTGCCTTTGCCTATGGGCGATGTGTCTTATTCTTTCTCGGATGCTTCGGGATACAAGACGGTATATTATACCTACACGGCATCAAGTTCGTACGATGAATTGTTGACTTTGACCTACACCACTGCCAATCGTGTGACTTTCACTATTACGGACAAGATCACAGGCTCACGTTATACAACCATTACAGGGAACTCAGGTTGCATCAATATGCTGGCTTTGGAAAAGGGTAAGTCTATCGTCATTGAGGTGAAGAGATACAATGACAACAAGATCCAATTTACAGCCGAAACTACAAAAATAGACTTGGCTGCAGGACAAAGCTGTAATTATCCCGTAGAAATCATCGACAACAAGAAATTCTATGTGACCAAGAATGCCAACTATTCTCCTTGCTACCTTTCTTATACAGCGACCAAGAGCGGTACATTGAGTATGTTGACCTACAATTCTATCTCGGGTCTCACCGTTCAGGAAGGTTGCAATGGCAATCCAGTGAAACTCTCTGTTTCGCAAAATGCAGACTACTCAAACAGCATTTCAACACCAGTCGTGGCAGGAAAGACCTACATCTTCTCGGGTACATGCTACGGATCGGTGGTCGGCACAGCTGAATTGATGGAAATGGAAATCGGTAAGACTTGCGATGCTCCTTATGACGCTGTAGCAAAAGGCAATGTCTTGCCTGCAGGTGCTGGCGAGTACTGGTATGCCTATACACCAAGCCAGGATGGCTACTTGTGCCTGACTTCATCTCAGACCAACTTCAACGGTTCGGTTAAGTTCGTGAGAAACTGTACTGCAGCAATACCTTTGTATGAAGCAAGCGGTTACCTTGGTGCTCGCTTGAGTGTAGAAGCCAACCGCGTGTACCTCTTCTGCATCAAGAAAGAGTCAAGCACTGCTTCCAGTCAGACTTTTGACCTCAGCATAGAGGGAGAAAAACCCGGCGACACTTTCGCCAATCCTATCGAAATCGCAGCAGGTACACACAATACACCAATCTATAAGGGTAAGGTTTATTATAAGCTGACTGTGCCTGCACAAAATAGCTTCGTGACTATCGAAAGCAACCAGAAATTCAAAAACGAGAAGACTCGCATGGAACTCTTCTCTATCGAATACTCAGCAATCCCCTTGGCTGAAGGCGTCAACAAGATCTTGCACGAAGCAAAGGCGAACGACGAGTATATCCTAGCATGGAACTGCCAAGAAGAAACGAACAAATTCCCATTCACCGTAACCTACAAGCCTATCGAACAGGGTGAAGTAAAAGAAAACCCCATCATCGCAAAACTGGGCGAAAACGAAGTGACAGAAGGTCAGACCACACGTTTCTACCTCCACACCATGAGCGTGAATGGTCTTATGATGGTCAATGTGCCCGACACTGATGTGAAAGTAGAATTCTTCACAGGAAATGGCGAAAATGCACACTATGCAATGCCCGACGGCAACCTCTACAAGAAGGAAGGCAACTATGGCGAAAAGGTGTTGATCAAACTTTCTAATTTGACCAAGGCGACAAAACTTAATATCCACGAACGCGGATATATCGATGGCGAGACTTGTGGCCTGGCACACGATACAGAAGGTGGACAAGTGAAACTCGATGCCGCTTCGGGCAATCACTGGTATCGCTATGTCGTGCCTCACGACGGCGTATTGACTATCGCTACCGATATTGAAAAGCAAACATATATTGAACAGGCTATAGCACACAGCGGACTCTATTACCGTCCCGGCAACTGTGCAGAAGACCAAGTAACTATCCCCTATAGCAGTACGACAGCACATCCATATTATAAGGATATTATGGTAAAGAAGGGCGACATCTTCCTTGTCAATGTTGTAACACTCGAGCCACAACAAGACAAATCGCTCTATCTGCAAATGCGCGACTATCGTGAAGGCGAATGCCCTGAATTGGCTCTGCCATTGGAACTTGGTAGCAACGTCCTCGTAGACGCAACTGCCGAATTCCCCAAGTGGTACTACATCAATTTGGAACCAGGCTTGTTCAAGGTAACTTCTGTTTCTGGAACCGATTATTTCGCTTGCGAGTTGTATCATTCAGACAATACCGATTATCAGCTCACTGAGTCTCAAGCAATGTTGGATAACGGTTTGTATGAATTGCGCTACAATATCAGCGAAGAAGCGAGATATTATCTGAGATTTACCTTCTCTTGGGATGAAACTTGCGTATTGGTCGAAGGTAGCATCGCTACTGGAATAGATACTCTGCCTGTCGCTGGCGAAAAATCAATTAGCCTCAGCGGTCGCACACTCCAATCTGCAACCACTGCAACTGTATACGATATGAGCGGCAAGGTGGTTGGTCGCCTCGGCGGAAATGCTGCACAAGGCATCACTTTGGATCGTGGCGTTTATGTCGTGAAGACAGCAGGCGAAACACTCAAAGTTTTGGTAAAATAAAGATATCTTTTAAATAAAAACAATTGCGCTGCACTTCTTGTCTGATTTTGACAGAAATGCAGCGCATTTTTTTGCTTGCTTGATTCGCTTTAAAATATCCTGGTTAACCTTAATCTCAAGTGGGTGCTTATATCATTCCACGACCTCAAGTGGAATGTTTCTAAACTCAGATGCTGTGCCTGAAAAGGATGAATAAAAACTACCAAGAATTTTCTTTGTCTCAGCGAGGGTATACAGATCTATCACAGCTTCTTTGATGCCCTGCAGCGTGTCTCTGCGACAGTTTGTGCGCTGTGTTATAATGCGGCCTGCAAAACGCTTCACAAGGGCAGATTTCAAATCTTCGTCATCTGTGGCAAGATAGAATTTCACGGAGGCATCTATTTCTATCTCCCGTTGCATAGCTCGTATGAAAGCCTCGTTGCTACTGTGCGCGATGGCCTCTTTGTGATCTGTGCGACGTATATGTACACCAATCGTTGTGCTGGAAAATTGAGACACAAGTTTATCTATTTCCTCCGCCAATTCAGGTCGTGGACGCAATAGATTTACCATATCAAGCGGATAGTCGCCCAGCGCAAAACCTGTGGAAATATAAACGCGGCGATGCTTATCCACAAAGTCGTGCAACGTTCCATGATAGTGAGGATGAAAGTTGTTATGCTGACAATGATAAAGGAAACGGCGCAGAAGTCCCGGCAATTTGAGATTATATCTTGTGTTGTGATGGTTATACCACGTTCTATTACAAAAAGAATAGTTCTCGCCCGTAACGGGCAAGAACAAATCCTCAAAAGAGGCAAAGCAGTCTTTATCTTTGCCCCATTCTATAACAATAGGGATAGGCAACGTGGGCGCTAAATGTATCGCAGAGAGCACCACACGAATCCTGTTGCACAATCCACCTAAGGGCACGATCGTGAGCCTTGGTTTCATTTCTTTTCTGCTTTAACTTTTATCTTATCAAAACCTTCGCCGTACACCCCGATTACTTTAGATTGCGATACGAAAGCGGCTGGGTCAATGCTCTGAATGATGCGGAAGATATTGGTACTCTCGCGTTTCTTCGCTAATACGACCAGTACCTTTCTTTCAGCCTTTGTATACCATCCCTGACCGTTAAGTATCGTCACACCACGATGTGTTTCGGCGATGCCGGCGGCAATTTCTTCGTAGTGTTCGGAGAAGATGAAGAATTGTACTGATTGGCGCGAGCGGTCGATGACATAATCCACCACGATGCTCAAAGTGAAGAGCACGATGAAACCATAGAGCAAGTCGGGCAGGGTGCGGTCGGGCAGAATCATACAAGATGATACAATGATAATATCGCAAAGCATCATCATTTGTCCCAAGGTGACATCCTTGTATTTGTTGATGATAGATGCAATAATATCTGTGCCGCCGGTCGAACCATTATTCAATAGAACTATTCCCAAACCGATACCTTCAACACCTGCGGCCAAGAGAGCTGCCATAAATTTGTTGTCATCGACGAGCAGAGGCATATTGTACTCGCCTATCAACTCGGGATTCAATTGTCCGTAGTACTCTACACCACCTTGCACCAAACCCAACAATATACTAAGCGCAGTGACGCCGTAGATGGTCTTCAAACAGAAACGCCAGCCCAAAATCTTGATAGCAGCGAGGAGCAATACTCCATTGACGATAAAGAAGGTGTACTGTACGGGAAATCCTGTGCCGAAGAAGATGATAGAACCCAAACCTGCGACACCACCACCGACGAGTCCGTAGGGCAACTGAAAGCAGTTGAAGCCGATGGCGTAGAGTAGGAGACCAAAGGTGATGACTATGTAGTCTTTGATCTCATAAAGCATTTTTTTAGTAGCTAGTTGCATAGCTTTGCTTAGTTATTCGCATTCGCCACCGAACAACTCGCGGGCTGCTCGGTGACTTTTTTTGTTTTTTACTTTATTACAATATTCACGATACGTCCTGGCACGACGATCACCTTAACGACTTGTTTGCCTTCCAGGTACTTCGCAGATTGTTCGTCAGACAGAGCCGCTTGTTCGATAGTTTCCTTTGAAGCGTCAGCAGGGAAATCGAGCGTGAAGCGTGTCTTGCCGTTGAACGAGATACCGAGTGTTACGGTGTCTTCCTTCAAGTGTTCTTCGCAGAACTCAGGCCATTGCGCGTTGAATACAGTTTCGTTGTGGCCAAGCATTTCCCACAATTCTTCTGCTACGAATGGTGTGAATGGTGCGACGAGTACTGCCAATGTTTCAAGCACGGCGCGGCTCTGACACTTTTGTTGTGCCAATTCGCCAACAGCAATCATGAAGGCAGGCACGGCTGTGTTGTACGAGAAGTCCTCAATATCTTCCGACACCTTCTTAATCAACTTGTGCAGTGTCTTCAAGTTTTCCTTGGTAGGCGCATCGTCAGTCACGCAGAACGTATCGTTCTTATCAAAGTAGAGATTCCACAATCTTCTCAAAAAGCGGAACGAACCATCAATACCGTTTGAGTCCCAAGGCTTACTTTGATTGATAGGACCAAGGAACATTTCGTACAGACGCAAAGTATCTGCACCATATTTCTCTACGATCATATCGGGATTGACTACGTTGTGTTTAGACTTCGACATTTTTTCCACAGCATTGCCGCAGATATATTTGCCATCCTCAAGGATAAATTCAGCGTTGGCAAATTCCTGGCGCCATGCCTTGAAGGCTTCTGTGTCGAGCACGTCGTTGCTGACGATATTCACGTCGACATTGAGCTGCGTAGTCTCGTATTGATCTTTCAAACCGAGAGATACGAAAGTATTGGTGTCCTTCACGCGATACACGAAGTTTGAACGTCCCTGAATCATGCCTTGGTTGACCAATTTTTGGAAAGGTTCTTCCGAACGAGACACGCCCAGGTCGAACAAGAACTTATTCCAGAAGCGGCTATAGATGAGGTGGCCCGTAGCATGTTCGGAACCGCCGACATAGAGGTCCACATTCTTCCAGTAAGCACCTGCCTTGTCGCCCACGAGTGCTTCGTGATTGCGAGGATCCATATAGCGGAGGTAATAAGCCGAGGAACCTGCGAAACCAGGCATTGTATTGAGTTCAAGAGGGAATACTGTCTTGTTGTCGATCAAAGCATTTTCTACTACTTCGCGCTTTTCTGTATCCCACGCCCAATGAGTCGCATTGCCGAGGGGAGGTTCGCCTGTTTCTGTAGGCAGGAACTTGGTCACATCGGGCAAGCAGAGGGGCAAGCAGTCGGCGGGTACCATTTGTGGCATGCCGTCCTTGTAATACACGGGGAAGGGTTCGCCCCAGTATCTTTGACGTGAGAAAATAGCATCGCGTAGGCGGTAGTTCACCTTCACACGTCCCATACCCTTTTCGGTGACAAATTTCTTGGTAGCGGCGATTGCTTCCTGCACGGTCAGACCGTTGAGCGAGAAGCCGTCGCGAGTTTCCACGCCTGCTACGGGCGAATTCATCACGATGCCTTCTTTAGCATCGAAGCTCTCTTCCGATACATCAGCACCCTCAATCAGTGGGATGACGGGCAAGCCGAAGTGGCGCGCAAAGGCATAGTCGCGCGAATCGTGAGCGGGTACTGCCATAATAGCGCCGGTGCCGTAGCCAGCGAGTACGTAGTCTGAGATCCACACGGGGAGTTCCTGTCCGGTGAAAGGATTTACGGCATACGAACCGCTGAATACACCAGTCACACGGCGGTCTGCGATACGTTCGCGCTCGGTGCGTTTCTTAGTTGCGTCGAGGTAGGCCTCTACTTCGGCACGTTGTGCGTCGGTAGTGAGTTGTGCTACCAATTCGCTCTCGGGTGCAAGTACCATAAAGGTTACACCGAAGATAGTGTCGGCGCGTGTGGTGAAGATAGTGAATTCTACGTCGCTATCCTTCACGCGGAATTGCATTTCTGTACCTTCCGAGCGACCGATCCAGTTGCGTTGTGTTTCCTTGATCGAATCCGACCAATCCAATGTATTGAGTGAGTCGAGCAATCTGCCGGCATATGCAGACACACGCAGGCACCATTGCTTCATCTTCTTTTGTTCTACGGGGTGTCCGCCGCGTTCGCTCACGCCGTCCACTACTTCATCGTTGGCCAACACGGTACCGAGCACAGGGCACCAGTTCACCATCGTTTCGCCCAGATAAGCGATGCGATAGTTCATCAGGACTTTTTGTTGGTCAACGTCTGACATCGCGTTCCACTCGTCTGCGGTGAATTGCAGTTCTTCCGAGCAAGCCACGTCGAGACCTGCTGTACCCTGTGCGGCGAAGTGTGCCACGAGGTCCTTGATGGGTTGCGCCTTCTGGCAGGTGTTGCAGTAGTAGGAGTTGAACATTTCCTGGAAGGCCCATTGTGTCCAGTGGTAGTATTCGGCATCGCAAGTGCGGATCTCGCGGCTCCAGTCGAACGAGAAACCGATTTTGTCCAACTGTTCACGATAGCGATTGATATTCGTTTCGGTAGTGATAGCGGGGTGCTGTCCGGTTTCGATAGCATACTGTTCGGCGGGCAGACCATAGGCATCGTAGCCCATTGGGTTGAGCACGTTGAAACCTTGCAAACGCTTGTAGCGCGCATAGATATCCGAAGCGATATAGCCCAAGGGGTGACCTACGTGAAGTCCTGCTCCAGATGGATAGGGGAACATGTTGAGGACATAAAACTTTTCCTTTTGTTCGTCAGCCTCAACTTTGTAAGTTTGTTGTTCGGCCCAGATGCGGCGCCACTTTTGCTCAATTTCTCTGAAATTATATTCCATGATGTTATGATTTGTTTTCTGGAAGATTGATGTATAATGTGGCAAAGTTAGTGGATTTTCGCTGAATTTGGGGTGCTCGGAGCAAAAAACTATACATTTTTTTTGATTTTCTTTCGCTTTTTTGTTTCCCTTTGGGAAAGCCTGATTTTATGGACAATTTAGGGCGCTGAAAAAAACCTTAACCTTTTTCAAAAAAACTAAGACCTTTTTGAAAAAACATTAGACCTTTTTTCAACGAGACGTTGCAAAGTTTTTTTCACTCCTTTGGGGCTGTTTTTTACCTTTGCTTTTCGGCTGAAAAGGATACGGCGCGAGACCACAAAAAAAGATGCCACCGCCCGCAAGTGGGCGATGGCATTTTATTCTGTTTAGTAAGGGAGATTAAGGATTGACCAGCACCTTTTTGCCATTAACGATGTAGAGACCTTTGGTAGCCTTTCGCACTTTTCTACCTGAGAGGTCATAGACCTTATCTGCTTCCCCATTCACCACAATAGGCGCAATGCCTACGGGAGTAGTGGGTACTTCTACAAAATAAAAATCGCTGGAGAATGTCACATTGTAGTAACCTGCGATAGAAGATTGGTCGAAGCCCGAAGCGTTCTTGATGACCAAAAAGTTGGAACCAGTGAATGGCGCTTGCAGGGTGACACAACCTTCGTTTACCACCTTCTTGTCGCCAACCGTTGCATCGAGCGTCCAACCATAGGGAGCGCTGATCAGTTCCTTCCAGGCAAAATATTTGCCAGTAGCCACGTTGACAAAATCGTACTTGGTCTTGCCGTTTGCCACACACTTCCAGTGATAATTATCCTGGTCAGCTTGACTTTTACCAAAGCCTACCTGACCATTGTTGTCGAAAAAATAGACGTCCCCCGCCATGTGTTTGTTGCAGAAGTAATAGGTTTTGCCCGCTACGGGAAAGTGTTCCGAGGGCACTACGACTTCTTCCTCCATCTCAACGGCTTGGATGCTGTACTTACATCCTGTGTCGCTCGTGTTGTTACCACTTCCCCAGTTGTAAACCTTCCAGCCCAACTGTCCGTTGTTGGTTTGGTTAAACTGCACGCTACCGCTGGTGATGATGAAATAACCTACCTCGTCGGCAGGTGAGAGTTTCCAGCCAGCCGAGGGTGATGTGGCCTGTGTCTTGAGAGCTGTGTTGTTGGCGCTGTTTGGTGATACGTAGGTACCATCTGCTCTGTTCACGATGTCGAGTGCGCCGTCGGCACGTTTTACAAATTTCCATTCTGCAGCAGTGCTTGCCGAGGTCTGACCGACCATGTCAGTGTTTGCTCCGCCTGATGTTGCGTAGCGGTTGTCACGCAGAGGCGTTGATAGGGTATAAAACACTTCTTCAGTGCCTGTGCTCAATTCGGGTTGTTGCAATGCAGCAGTAGCCAGAAGAGCTTTGAAGGCAGCGAGAGCAGCGTCGAGGTCGGCCAACTGACGTGCACGCTCTTCAGCGCTGAGGCTTTCCTGCAAAGTACCTTGGATTTCTGCCAACTTAGCATCGAGCGCTTCAGCCGTGCTGGTGGGATAAAAACCTGGCTGATTCTTTACATAACGATTACGTTCCGCTTTGATTTCCGAGATGCGTGCCATCACATTCTCAGCCGCTTCGTCCACACACTTATTAGGCGAGTAGATGAGGCCTTCTACTGCAGCTACACCATCAAGGTCGGTGAAGACGCAAGTAAACATCCATTTGTCCAGACGAGTCGCTGCGTTGACATAAGGTAACTTCATAAATACGAGGTTCCAACCTTTTTCCAGATTCACTGCGATAGGTTGGCGTGCGGGGAAGTTTTCGTCCTTCAGGGTTACTTCTTTGTTGCTGATGCCTACACCAGTGTTCTTGTATTTAGGTGCAGGGATTTCCTTGCCGTTGAGCCAAATCTTCGAGCCCATTACGTCCCACTTGCCTGCGGCGGGAGCGGGGTCTTGTTCAGAACGACTGTAGTTTTGGAATTCGATCTGTGCACCCACGGTCTGAGCCTTTGGCGAGTAGACGTAGGTCCATGCGTACGCCGTCTGATTGTATGCAGGCGATTTGTAGTAAGCATTGATGATAGATTGACCCCAAGTGTGACGCAAGTAGATGCCGGCGCCCGTAGCCATACCTGTGCCATAAGTTTGTCCGCCTTCGGTGAATTCATCGGGCAGCACGTCGTATGTACCCTCTTTCATCATCTTTTCGGGAGCAAATGTTGCGTCCACGTTGCCACCGTTAGAGAAAGCGTCAGTAATGCGCCAGCGCACGTTGGTTTGCTTCACGTAAGGGATAGGTTCACCCTTGAGCGAATGAGCCTTGTGGAAGAGGAAGCGGCTTTCCCAGTTTTGGAAATCCTCAAATTCCTCGCCGCTCGAGGGTAACATCACACCGCCGCCAAAGTTGGTGCCGCCGTTCGTGCCGTTGTCGATGTAGCGCTTACCGCCACCTTGCCAAGCACGAGATGCCGAAGCAATGACATTTGCAAAGAAGTTGTTTTGCGCAATAATATCTTCCTCGGTCTCAAGCTTGCGGTCGTTCCACATACCCGAGATGGTACCCGATACAGTAGCATCGCCTTTTTCTTTATAATATATTGTACTCTTGTAGATACCTACCAAGTCGGCAAATACATCAAAGTGATTGGTGTAATTGTAACGGCAATCCACATTAAACTTACCGCTCACAGCAGCTCCAGCAGTGCTCCACAATTGGCAGAGGTCTGCATTTGTTTGGTTGCCCGACACGCCACGGATAGGATTCCACACCATTGTGCGCATACTCTTGCTTTGGATATGGCCGAGCATTTCGTTGACATACGCAGCGGTAGTAGATTGTTCGTCCGCACCGATGTGGATGTAGGGAGCTTTGTCAAATACCGCCACGACTTCGTCCAATACCTTTTTCAATATGACTTTTCCCTCTGCGCTCTGCATATCTACGCCCATTGCACGGACAAAGGCTTCAGAGTGTCCTGGCATGTCGATTTCGGGAATGATGTGCATACCACGTTCCCAGGCATATTCCTGCAATTCCTTGCATTGTTCCTGTGTATAATACTTGCCGGGGAAACGGGTCATCGTGTTAGCTGAAGTCAGTTGGGGATAAGCCTTCACTTCAAAGCGCCACGCTTGATTTTCCGTCATGTGCCAGTGAAAAGTATTCACCTTGAAGCGAGAGAGCAAGTCGACGTGTCTCTTCAACGTTTCGAATTCTATAAAAGAGCGACCCACGTCGTGCATATATCCACGCAGTTTGAATGCGGGCCAGTCAACGATTTCGCCGCACTCAAGGTTGACGCCTGCCACATCGTAGCCTTCAGCCAACTGGGTCAGCGTTTGTGCAGCGCGGATCACACCGATTTCGCTCGCGGCGGTGATATGTACACCCGATGCTGTGACTTTCAGCACGTAGGCTTCGTCTGCAAAACCGGTCAGTTCGTGATTGTGACTGCCGGGAATGCTTTGTACCATTTCCACAACGACATCGCCGCTTTTAGCCGTAGCATCAAACTTCACGTCGTTCACGCCAAATTCCTGGAAGAAACGCACCAGCGCCGACGACTTATTGACGCTCGCCACGGTCACGCTTGAGCCAGCAGCATATTTGAGCACGCCGTCAGTCACCGTCACCTTTTGTGGAATAGGCAAGATGTGCTCGCGTTTAGCCTCGACCGAAGTAGATAGCAACAAGCATGCCGCTAAGAGAGAGAAAAACTTTCTTTTCATTAGGATAAAGTTTAATGTATTTTGGTTTGATTTTTTACGCCAATATTTAGACAAATATTTGTCCATAATCATGGCAAAGTTAAACAAAAAAAGGCAACTATACCCCTTCCTAATAAAAAATGTGACAAAAGCTTAGTTTTGTGTAAAAAAATAGCAATATTTACGCTATAAAAGCCCTAGTTCCTTTTGTTTAGAAAAAAAGTAGTACCTTTGCACCTCAAATATAATAATAAGGAAAGAATAGTATGAGTTTACAATGTGGAATAGTCGGTTTGCCCAACGTAGGTAAGTCGACACTGTTCAACTGCTTGAGCAACGCCAAAGCACAGTCAGCCAACTTCCCCTTCTGCACCATCGAACCCAACGTCGGTGTCATCACCGTGCCCGACGAACGCTTGTCAGAACTGGCGAAGTTGATCAACCCCAACCGTATCGTGCCCACAACTGTCGAGATCGTGGACATCGCAGGTCTGGTGAAGGGTGCATCTAAGGGCGAAGGCTTGGGCAATCAGTTCCTCGGCAACATCCGCGAAACCGACGCGATCATTCACGTGTTGAGATGCTTTGACAATGGCAACGTCGTGCACGTAGACGGTAGCGTGGATCCTGTACGCGACAAGGAAATCATCGACACAGAGTTGCAATTGAAGGACCTCGAGACTGTGGAAAATCGTATCACCCGCGTAGAAAAGATCGCAAAGGTGGGTGGCGACAAAAATGCTAAGATGGAATACGACATCCTTCTGGCTTTCCGCGAAGCATTGCTCCAAGGCAAGTCAGCACGCACCGTACAATTTGAATCAAAGGAGGAACAACGTTTAGCACGCAACCTCTTCCTGCTCACATCCAAGCCCGTGCTCTACGTGTGCAACGTGGACGAAGCATCAGCCGCTACAGGCAATCACTATGTAGAGGCTGTGCGTGCAGCAGTCGAACCCGAGGGAGCAGAAGTCCTCGTATTGGCTGCACAAACCGAAGCAGATATTGCCGAACTCGAGACTTTTGAAGAACGCCAAATGTTCCTGGCCGACGTAGGCCTGGAGGAAAGTGGTTGCAACCGTTTGATCAAGGCAGCATACAAGATGTTGAACCTCGAGACCTATATCACTGCGGGTGTACAGGAAGTTCGCGCGTGGACATACTGCCGCGGCTGGAAAGCGCCCCAATGCGCCGGTGTGATTCACACAGACTTCGAGCGCGGTTTCATTCGTGCCGAAGTAATCAAGTATGAGGATTATATCCGCCTCGGTAGCGAAGCCGCTGTACGCGAAGCTGGTCTGCTCAAAGTAGAAGGTAAAGAATACGTAGTGCAAGACGGCGACATCATGCACTTCCGCTTTAACGTATAATATAAAGATACGGTTTCTATACTCCCAGATATGGAGCATAGGGACCGTATTGTTTTTTCGACACTTCTAATATTAATATTATGGTAATTTGGAATCCCTCCGAGGTGGCCTTGTCTTTAGGTGCCTTCGAAATACGTTGGTACTCGCTGATGTGGTGTGCTGGATTGGCCGCAGCTTATTATATCGTCTATGCCCTGTACAAGCGCCAGCAGATTCCTCAGGAAAAGTTCGAGCCGCTATTTCTCTACTGCTTTCTGGGTATCTTGATAGGTGCACGTTTGGGCCACTGTCTGCTCTACGAGCCCGCCTATTTCTTGAGTCATCCACTGGAAATGATTCTGCCCATGCGCGAGGTCGATGGCGAATGGCAATTCACAGGCTATGCCGGACTCGCTTCGCATGGTGGTACGGCGGGTCTGATGCTCGCATTGTGGATGTATGTGCGCAAGGCCAAGTTGCCACTGATGCACGTGCTCGACAATATTGCCATTGCAACGCCTATCACAGCCGGTTTTATTCGCCTGGGCAACCTGATGAATTCTGAAATTGTCGGCAAATACACTGGCACAGATTGGGGCTTCGTCTTCGCACACAACTGGGACGCCGTTAATCGTTGCCACGAGACGATGCCACGTCACCCGGCGCAGCTCTACGAAGCCATCGCCTACTTCCTGTTCTTCATCGTGGGCCTCGTGATCTACCGCAAGTACAGCCAGCGTGTCGGTTCGGGTCTCTACTTCGGTTGGTGCTTGTTCAGTATCTTCACCTTCCGCTTGTTTGTCGAATATTTCAAGGAAGTGCAAGAACCTTGGGAGCAAACCATGCGCGCTATGATCGGTTTGGATCAGGGCCAGTTGCTCAGCCTCCCCTTCATCGCCATCGGTAGCTACTATTTGTGGAAAGGGATTAAGCACAAAGCCGCTACAAATATTAGCACAAAATAAAAGGAGCAACATCTCCTTTTTCACAAGCCTAGACCTTTTTAAAATTTCGCGACGTCTCGTTAAAATTTCGCGACGTCTTGTTTAAAAAAGGTCTAGGTTTTTTTTGCGCCGCTTTTTAGCCTATTTTTTAGTACTAATTACCATAGTTCGAAAATGAGATTTTTGTGCAAAAAGGTAACCTCTGGATTGCAAAATCATCAACAAAGTACTTTCTTTGTCTTAAAAAGAACTAAAAAAGTAGTAAAACAGACCTGTTTTTAACAATTATCTCACACAAAAGCAGTATCTTTGCAGATAGTTTGGACCACTTCGGACAAATTGAATATTGAACAAAAAATATAAACCCTATAAAATATAAACATTATGAAGCACAGTTCGAAACTGTATCTCAGTGTAGCACTCGCATCAGGCGTACTGCTTACATCATGTAACAAATTGGGCGAACTTAGCGCCGACAACTTCACTGTAACTCCTTCTCCACTTGAAGCAGTTGCTGAGAAAGTTCCCGTGACTATTAATGGCCGTTTCCCTGAAAAGTATATGAAGAAAAAGGCTGTAGTGACAGTGACTCCAGTGCTCCGCTATGAAGGCGGCGAAACTGCTGGTCAACCTGCAACCTTCCAAGGTGAAAAGATTCAAGGCAACGATCAGGAAATCTCGTACAAGGTAGGTGGCAACTATACCATGAAGAATACCTTCGACTATGTAGACGCTATGGCTACAAGTGAACTCTACCTTACATTTGATGCTAAGGTTGGCAAAAAGGTTGTAGAAGTTCCTGCAGTAAAAGTTGCAAACGGTGTAGTAGCTACTTCAACGTTGATTAAGAAAACTGCACAAGACGCAAACACAGTGGTAGGTAAAGATGCTTATCAATATGCTATCGCACAAAGTCAACAAGCACAAATCAAATACCTCATCAATCAAGCAAATGTACGTACAAGCGAATTGAAGAGTGTATCAGTGCAAGACCTCGTTAAAGTGCTTCGTGAAATCAAGAACGACCAAAAGAGTTTCCAAATCGATAATATCGAAGTCTCTGCTTACGCGTCTCCAGAAGGTTCACTCAAGTTTAACACAGCATTGGCTGAAAAGCGTCAAAACTCTTCTGCAAAATTCCTCCAAGGCGAGTTGAAGAATATGGAGCTTGATGCAGATATCAATACTAAGTATACAGCTGAAGACTGGGACGGCTTCCAAGAACTCTTGATGGCTTCTAATCTCCAAGACAAGGAGGTAATCCTCCGCGTACTCTCAATGTACGAAGATCCCGAAGAACGCGAAGTGCAAATCCGTAACCTCTCTGCAGGTTTTGAAGAGTTGGCTACAGAAATCTTGCCCGAACTCCGCCGTGCTCGACTCACTGTAAACTACAACCTCATCGGCCGCAGCGACGACGAAATCCAAGCGCAATATAAGTCTAACGCAAAGGAACTCTCAGTAGAAGAATTGCTCTATGCTGCTACTCTGACTGAAGATGCTAACGAAAAGAAAGATATCTACGCTACTACAACTAACGTATATCCTGCAGACTATCGCGCATACAACAACCTTGCAACTCTTGCTTTAGCTGAAGGAAGCATTGAAAACGCTAAGAACTATCTGAAGCAAGCTGCAAGCAAAAAGGATTGCGCAGAAGTTAACGCTAACCTCGCACTCGTTGCATTGGCAGAAGGTAATGTGAAAGATGCAGAAACTTACGTATCACGCGCTACTTCTGCACCAAACTACAATGAATTGGTGGGTAACCTTAATGTAGCTAAGGGTAACTTTGCTGTAGCAGCGCAAAATCTTGCTGGTACTAAAACAAATAGTGCAGCTCTCGCAGAAATCTTGACAAAGAACTATACTGCAGCAGAAAAGACTTTGGCAAGTGTAAAGAAAGCTAATGCAATGACAGACTACTTGAAGGCTGTACTTGCTGCTCGCACAAGCAAAAATAATGAAGCCGTGAAGCACTTGGCAAACGCTATCAGCAAAGATGCGTCTCTCAAGGCTCATGCAGCAAAGAACCTTGACTTTGTGACACTCTTCAACGATTCAGCATTCTTGAACTTAGTGAAGTAATCCAAAGACAGTTTGTTCTTAATAATTAGAATACAAAAAACATGAGGGAATGTCAAATCGATATTCCCTCATGTTTTTTTATTTTTGCCTAATGGCGTGTATTAATGGTTGGCTATTTTATCGCAGCATCTAAGGCTTGTTGGATATCTGCCAGGATATCGCGAACATCCTCGATACCTACTGATAAGCGGATCAAATCTGGTGCTACGCCAGCTTCGCGCAATTGCTCGTCTGAAAGTTGTCGATGAGTGTGGCTGGCGGGATGTAGAACGCATGAACGAGCGTCTGCTACGTGGGTCACGATGCATACCAATTTCAGTTCGTCCATAAACTTAATAGCATCTTCGCGTGTACCCTTCAAACCGAAAGCGATGACGCCGCAACCACCATTTGGCAAATACTTTTGACCTAATTCATAATACTTGTTGCTGGGTAGACCGGCATAGTTGACCCATGCTACGCGCTCGTCGCTTTCGAGGAATTCTGCGACGGCTTGTGCATTTTCGCAGTGACGCTTCATACGCAAGTGCAGGGTTTCGAGGCCCATATTCAGGAGAAATGCATTCTCGGGGCTTTGGATTGAGCCCAAATCGCGCATGAGTTGTGCTGTGGCTTTAGTAATATATGCCATCTTGCCGAAAGATTCAGCGTAGGTCAGACCGTGATAACTTTCGTCGGGAGTGCAGAGGCCGGGGAACTTGTCTGCATGTGCCATCCAGTCGAAGTTTCCGCTGTCCACGATACATCCACCCACGGCTGTAGCATGTCCGTCCATGTACTTAGTAGTGGAGTGCGTCACAATGTCTGCTCCCCATTCAAAAGGTCTGCAGTTGATTGGCGTCGCAAAGGTGTTGTCGACAATCAGGGGCACACCGTGCTTGTGAGCCAACTGTGCGAAGCGTTCGATATCAAATACATTTCCTCCGGGATTACTGATCGTTTCGCCGAAGAAACACTTTGTATTTGGGCGGAAATGCTTTTCTATTTCTTCGTCAGACAAGTCGGGGTCGACAAAGGTACATTCGATACCCATCTTCTTCATCGTTACAGCGAAGAGGTTGAATGTGCCGCCGTAGATAGTACTTGATGAGATGAAGTGGTCGCCTGCTTCACAGATATTAAAGATAGCGTAGAATGATGCAGCTTGTCCGCTCGACGTGAGCATAGCTGCTATACCGCCTTCGAGTTCTGCTATCTTTGATGCTACGGCATCGTTGGTGGGATTCTGCAATCGTGTATAAAAATAGCCCGAGTCTTCCAAATCGAAAAGACGGGCCATTTGTTCACTATTGTCGTATTTGAATGTTGTGCTTTGATAGATAGGCAACACGCGGGGTTCTCCCTTCTTGGGAGTCCATCCTGCTTGCACGCAGAGTGTGCCTGGGTGTTGTTTAGTTTTCATAGTGAAGTTTGTTTTGTGTGGTTATCGCAGTGTGAACATTGTGTTGTTTATGTTCTATTCTTTTTCCATGTACTATAGGCTGCTGCCGTAGTTCGTTTATTTTGTGAGGTGTGTGCTGGGCGATGCGCTTTAGTGAGCGGAGCTTTGATTTTTGTAGAACTCTTTACGCCTTCACGTAGTTTCCATTCGGATACTTTATAATAGTCTCCTGAAAGGGGGTTGATGATTTTTAGTTCTGGCACGACTACTTTCTTTTGTGCCGCTTTCTTCTTAGACACGAAACCGATTTTTGTTGCTTCGACGCTGGCTACTCCTGATGAGATTATACCCAGTTCCTTAGCTGCGGCATAAGATAAGTCGACGATTCTGCCTTGGCAGAAGGGGCCGCGGTCATTTACTTTTACGATAACCTCTTTGCCATTCTTTACGTTGCGTACTTTGAGCAAAGTGCCAAAGGGGAGTGTACGGTGAGCGCAAGTCATACTGTCGCGGTGGTAGATAGAACCATCGCTGGTGCGTCTGCCGTGGAATTTGTTGGCATAGTAAGATGCCTTTCCAGTTTGAATCTCTTGTCCGAATGCAATTGTGCTTGTCATGATGAATGACAGAGCGAAAAGTAGAAATTTGATTTTTCTGTTCATCATTTGTTTTTTTATAGGGTCAAGGCATCGACGAGAGAGGCCAAAAAGGCTTTTCTCCGAGCCATCTCCTCCTTATAATAATATATGGTATCGGAGTGAAATGAGTCGACGCTTGTCCTAAATTCGCTGCAAAGTTACGATTTTTTTGTTACATGTCAAAGCTCTTTGCTCTAATTATCACCACTTTAACATTATTATAGATTTTTTGAGGATAGGAAACGTGACGTTTTTTCTTGCCATTTTGTGTTGTGATAAAGGGACTGTGACAAATTCGCTTGTGTGGCGTGGAGTTGGTATAAATGGGGCGTGTCGCTTGTGTGGCATGAGGTGGTGATTGCGTGTGGATGGCTCTGTGTGGCGTGGATGAGCGGTGAGTCGGGCAGATGAAATTTTAATATTTAAGTTTATCGAAAATAGCGTTTGTTTTTTCGTGGAAACAAGGTGTGATCTGCTTTGTCAGGGGCGAGATTTCGTGATAAGATATTGTCGTATTTTTTGAAATAGACTTTGCTAAAAAAATCCCATTTTATCGAGAAAAATCACTATGTTTTGCCCCCTTGAAAAAAAGTCTAACCTTTTTTAAAAAAGGTCTTGGTTTTTTTGAAAAAGGTTAAGGTTTTTTTTAACGAGACGTTGCAAAATTTTTCGGAGGTAAAAAACGCTATTCCGTTAGTCTCTGAAAGTGCAATTTTGAGAGAATCAAATCGGTGTGATACAATCCCTTTGTTTTCCTTTGGAAAAGTTCGAAAAAAATTATTAACTTTGCGCAGTTTGTATATTAGCATCACCCTGAAAAACTGAAGATAAAATGTCTGTGGTAATTAAAAAAGTCTCTACGAAGTCTGATTTGAAAAAATTCATTCGTTTCAATTACGAATTTTACAAAGACAACCCCTACGCCGTACCCGATTTGTATATGGATATGGTTGATACTTTTTCGCGTGAGAAAAATGCTGCTTTCGAATTTTGCGAAGCAGATTATTTCTTGGCCTACCGCGATGGGAAAATCGTGGGACGTGTGGCAGCTATTATCAACCATCGTGCCAATGAGACTTGGCAACGTCAAGTAGTGCGTTTTGGCTGGATCGACTTTGTCGACGATGCCGAGGTTAGCGATGCTTTGATTGATGTAGTGAAAGCTTGGGGGCGTGAACGTGGTATGAAGGAAATCGAGGGACCATTAGGCTTCACAGACATGGATGCTGAGGGTATGCTCATCGAGGGCTTTGATCAACTCTCGACCATGGCGACTATTTACAACTATCCCTACTATCCTGTGCACATGGAGCGTATGGGCTTTGAAAAATCCGCCGACTGGGTGGAAATGAAAATCTATATCCCCGACGCAATTCCTGAGAAACATAAGCGCATATCAGATATCATACAGCGCAAATACAACTTGCGTGTGCGTAAGTTGACTAACAAAAAAGATGTGATCAAGAGTGGAGTGGCTCACGATATATTCCGTTTAATCAACGATTCTTATGCGCCGCTCTTTGGCTTCTCGCGAATGACCGAGGCTCAGATTGATCAGTATGTCAAGGTATATATCCCTGTGCTGGATCTACGCATGGTGACACTTGTCGAGACTGAAGAGGGCGAAATCGTAGCCGTGGGTATCTCGATGCCTTCCCTTTCAGAAGCTTTGCAAAAGGCAAAGGGAAAAATCTTCCCCTTCGGATGGTATCATCTCTTGAAGGCTTTGAAGTGGAACCGCCCCAAGGTGCTCGACCTCCTGCTCGTGGCAGTGCGCCCAGACTATCAGAGCAAGGGCGTGAATGCTTTGCTCTTCACTGACCTGATTCCCGTTTATCAAGAAATGGGCTTTGAATACGCAGAGTCTAATCCCGAACTGGAAGATAATGGCCGCGTGCAAAATCAATGGCAGTATTTCAAGACAGAACAGCACAAGCGTCGCCGTTGCTTTAAGCAAAATTTATAATCCCGAAACGAATAAGACACAATCATACGCATGGCAAAAAAAGAAACACTCAGTTCAGGCGCTTCACCAATACTTGAAAGTGCCGAAACGGAGGTAGAATTGCAGGATGTAAGTGGTACGGCCACCTATACCGAGGATAATATCCGCACCCTCGAGGGTGTGGAGCACATCCGCAGACGTCCGGGGATGTATATCGGACGTTTGGGCGACGGATCGCATGCCGAGGACGGTATCTACGTACTCTTGAAGGAAACTATCGACAACAGTATCGACGAATTCAACGAAGGATTTGGTAAGAAAATCGAAGTAAATATCATAGACGACAGAAACGCAGAAATACGCGACTATGGCCGTGGTATCCCCTTGGGCAAATTGGTCGATGCCGTTTCAAAATTGAATACAGGTGGTAAGTACGATACCGCAGTATTCACCGCTTCGGTCGGTATGAACGGTGTGGGTCTGAAAGCCGTCAATGCGTTGAGCCGAAAGTTCGTGGCGCGCAGTTATCGCGACGGCTTGATGCGCGAAGCCATCTTTGATTGCGGAAAACTCGTTTCGGAAACCGAACAACCTACCGAGGAGGAAAACGGAACTTACATCTATTTCGAACCAGACAAAGATCTTTTCCTCGACTTCAAGTTCCAGAGCGAATTTGTCAACAATATGTTGCGCAACTATACGTACTTGAACACAGGATTGGCTATTTTCTACAACGGCCGTCGTATCATCAGCCGAAATGGTCTTGAGGATTTGCTCAACGACTCTATGACCGCGCCAGGACTTTACCCCATCGTGCATCTCAAAGGCGACGGCATAGATATAGCCTTTACCCACACTTCACAATACGGCGAGGAATACTATTCTTTCGTTAACGGTCAGCACACTACCCAAGGCGGTACGCACCAAAGTGCTTTCAAGGAACACATTGCCCGTACTATCAAGGAATATTTTGGTAAGAATTTTGACGTGCAGGACGTTCGCAATGGTCTTGTAGCAGCTATCGCAATTCGTGTGATAGAGCCACTTTTTGAAAGCCAAACAAAAATCAAACTGGGGTCTTTGGTGATGGCTCCAGACAAAGATATGCACGGCAATCCCTTCCCACTTTCGGGCGTCTCGGTCAATAAGTTTGTGGGCGACTTCATTAAGAGTAACGTCGACAACTACCTGCACATGAATCTGGACGTTGCGGAAATTTTGCAACAAAAGATTCAGGAGAGCGAAAAGGAAAGAAAAGCTATCGCAGGTGTGACAAAGTTGGCACGCGAACGTGCTAAAAAAGCAAATCTTCATAATAGAAAATTGTGCGACTGCCGAGTTCACCTGAACGATGCGCCACCTAAGACAAAGAAGGGCCAGGAGGAAGACAACGACCTTAGATTTGATTCGTCAATCTTCATTACCGAGGGGGACTCTGCTTCGGGTTCTATCACCAAAAGTCGTGATGTGAACACACAAGCCGTATTCTCCTTGCGCGGAAAGCCTTTGAACTGTTTCGGATTGACCAAGAAAGTGGTTTACGAGAACGAAGAGTTCAATCTGCTCCAAGCTGCGCTGAATATAGAAGACGGTCTTGATGGATTGCGCTACAACAAAGTCATCGTAGCAACCGATGCCGATGTCGACGGTATGCACATTCGTTTGTTGATGATTACGTTCTTTTTGCAGTTCTTCCCAGATTTGATCAAGAAAGGTCACGTCTATATCCTGCAAACCCCCTTGTTCCGCGTACGAAATAAGAAGAAAAAGGAACGCAAGCAGACTTCGGCGGTAACATCCGACACTGCAAGCGCAGCAGGTGAGGCTATCTTGAAAAAGACCCGCACCAGCGACCGCTCAGAGTTTGAAACTATCTACTGCTATAGCGAAGAAGAAAGAATTGCAGCGATAGAAAAATTGCAACCTAATCCCGAAATCACACGATTCAAAGGTTTGGGTGAAATCTCTCCCGAAGAATTCCGCCACTTCATTGGTCCCGAGATACGACTAGAGCAAGTGACGCTACACAAGAGCGACCAGGTGAAAGAACTCCTGGAATACTACATGGGCAAGAACACCATGGAACGACAAAACTTCATCATCGACAATCTGGTCGTTGAAGAAGATCCCGTGGAAGAGTAATGCTTCGGTCACTTGCTTGCAAAAAATAATAATAGAAACGCAAAAATTAGTCTTGATGGAAAGAATCGCCATCTTCCCTGGATCGTTTGATCCCTTTACTATTGGTCACGCCAGTATTGTGGAGCGCGGCCTGCCCCTTTTCGACAAAATAGTCATCGGCGTAGGTATCAACGAAAGTAAACGTTCGCTGTACTCGGTAGCTGAGCGTGTCGAGGCGATACGTCGTCTATATGTCGACGAACCTCGTATCCGCGTAGTAAGCTATAATGATTTGACCATAGACCTTGCCCGCCGCGAAAATGCCCGTTTCATCCTGCGTGGTTTGCGTTCGGTCAAGGACTTCGAGTACGAACGTGATATTGCCAATATGAACGAACGTTTGTCCGGTATCGAGACTGTTTTGCTTTTCACCGAACCTCATTATTCCAGCATTTCTTCTTCTGTGGTGCGCGAGTTGATTGCCTTTGGAAAAGACGTTGAGGAGTTTTTGCCACATCCTAAGAAAGTGGAAGAATAAGTAATGTCGCAGGAAAAAGGTGTGGTGTCGTAATGCCTATGCCTACCTATATATAATATATGTCTGTATGAAAAAGAATTTGATGAATAAAATATTTTTATCCCTCTTGCTTGTGTTGCCGTTTGTGTCGGCAAATGCGCAAATGAGGTTTGATGATAAACTCATAGAGCAGGTTCGCAAGTTGCAAACGGCGCAATTGGCGATATCCAACCTCTATGTGGACAGCGTAGACTACGAGAAAGTGACAGAAGACGCTATCCGTGGCATGCTGAAAGAGTTGGATCCGCACTCTTCCTACACCAATGCGACAGAGACCAAGAAGTTGAACGAACCTCTCGAAGGTAACTTCGAAGGCATCGGTGTGCAGTTCAATATGCTGAACGATACCTTGATCGTCATCCAACCCACGACAAAAGGACCCAGCGAGAAGGTTGGAATTATCGCCGGCGACAGAATCGTGACCGTTGATGGCAACCCAATAGCCGGCGTCAAGATGGATCGTGACAGTATCATGCGCAAATTGCGTGGTCCAAAGGACTCAAAAGTCAAATTGGGCGTAGTGCGCAACGGTGTCAAGGATATATTACACTTCACCGTGGTGCGCGATGTCATACCCGTGCACACCGTCAACGCCGCCTTTATCCTCCGCCCCGGCGTGGGATATATCCAATTAGATAGATTCGGTGCCACTACCAGTAAGGAAGTGAAAGAGGCTATCAAGAAGTTGAAAAAAGAAGGCATGCAGAGCCTGATCCTCGACTTGCAGAACAATGGCGGCGGCTACTTGATAGCAGCCGTCGATATCTTGTCCGAATTTCTCCCCGCCCGCTCCGAAGCAGTCTATACCGAGGGGTTGCAATCTCCCCGCCAAAGCCTGCGTACCAATATGAGCGGTGAATTTCGCGACGGCCAGGTGGTCGTACTCGTTAATGAATACAGCGCATCTGCTTCCGAAATCGTCAGTGGTGGCATGCAGGACTACGACCGTGGTCTGATCGTGGGCCGACGTACTTTCGGCAAGGGATTAGTGCAACGCCCCATCGATTTGCCCGACGGCTCGATGATACGCCTCACCGTGGCGCACTATTATACTCCCTCGGGCCGTTGCATCCAGAAACCCTACGTCAAGGGACAAAAGGAAGAGTACGACCGCGATGTGCTGAATCGCTTGAATCACGGCGAATTGATGCACGTGGATAGTATCAAGTTGGACAGTGCCAAGGCCTACAAGACATTAGTCAAGGGGCGCACCGTATATGGCGGCGGAGGCATTATGCCAGACGTATTTGTGCCGCTTGATACGACTCGTTATGCCGATTGTTTCTCAAAGATCAACCGCAACAATATCATTATCCCTGCAGTGTTGAAGTATGTGGATAAGCATCGCAAGAGTTTGCTGAAGAAATACAAGAAATTCGATGACTATCTGGTGGGATTTGTAGCGCCCGATGATTTGTTGCAAGGCATTTTGGCTGAGGCTAAAGAGAAAAAGATTGAGCCCAAGGATGAAGCGGAGCGCGAAAAGACCGTTGGCAATCTGAAAGAATTGCTGAAATGTCAAATCGCCAACAATCTGTGGGATTTGAACGAATTCTATCGCGTTTATTGCGAGACAGACCCTATCGTGCAACGTGCATTGCAAGAGTTGCAGAAGATAGAATGATAGGCCTGAGGGAAACAGAGTATATGCTGCTTGAAATAGTAAAAAGTATCGGTTTCATCGAGAAAAGTTTGCTCTATATTTAGCAGTATATCTGTCAAAATCAATAAGGGATAAGCGGAAAGCAATGCATCATCATCTTCCCCCCATCACTGCGCAAGAAGCCGCACTGTGTCGTCGCCTGAAATCGGTGGCGGCACAGTGCGGTTTTGTGTCGATAGGTGTGGCTGGGGCCGAACCCATTGCTCCTTGGCGCAGCGCACAGTTTGCCCAATGGTTGGAACGTGGACAAGCAGCAGGGATGGACTATCTGCACCGCCAGGCACCCTTGCGCCAGGATCTGACCGCCGTGTTGCCAGAAGTGCAAACCGTGTTTTCCTTCGCTTTGCCATACGTCGCCGAGCAACCTTTTGGCGATGGAGATTTCAGAATTTCTCGCTATGCCCTTGGGCGCGATTATCACGAGGTGGTGCGTGAGAAAATACGTCTGTTTGTCTCTCGATTAGGTTTGGCAGAGTCGCAACAAGGTAGAGTGTGCTGCGACACTGCCCCAGTGGACGAACGCTATTGGGCTTGGCGCTGTGGAGTAGGGCAGTGGTTGGACAATGCACAGATAGCAGTCGAAGGCTATGGCACGTTTGTCTTTTTGGGCGAGTGGTTGTGTCCGCTTACAATACAGCAACTTTCGATGCACTTAGATGCGATTTTTCCCGATGAAATGGACGAAAATGCAGCAGATGCGACGACAAAAGGCAACGCCCTCACCATTTCGTCGTGCCTGTCCTGTGGTCGGTGTCGTCGTGCCTGCCCCGGTGGTGCCCTGTCGGCGCAGGGACTGGATGCGCGCAAATGTCTGTCCTATTTGACTATAGAGCATCGCGGAGAGCTGCCTGCGAGTGTGTCACAGCAGATGGGTCAGCGCATTTATGGCTGTGATACTTGTGCCGAGGTCTGCCCTGTGAATCGCCCCATCTTACTCGGTGAAGATATGCCGCCGGTAGCCGTGTGCGAGGACTTTCTGCCATCGAGCGGACTCCTGTCGATGTGCCCTGATGACTGGGTAAATCTCACCGCGGACCAATATCGCCAATTGTTCAAGGGGTCTGCGGTGAAGCGGGCAAAATACGAGGGGTTGATGCGCAATATTCGTGCCGCGTGTGGTGGGGATGATGTAGAGGGTGTCGTTGAACCTGAAATTTTGATGTGAGTTCTTCCTTTCTAACATATGAAAATATGTCAGGAGGTATTTTCGATAAAATCGATGATTTTGCATTCAAAAAATTTCGCGACGCCTCGTTAAAATTTCGCGACGCCTCGTTAAAAAAAGGTCTAGGCTTTTTTAAATTATCCTTAGGTTTGTTTTTTGCCTCCTTTCCCCCTGTTTTTTTTGATTTGATTTCGTGCTCCTTTCTGAGCACTTTTTTTGTTTCAAAATTCACTATTCGGCTATATAGTCCTTTCCCCTTTCACTAAAGTGAACCCGTTGAAATCGCCTTTCTTGCATTCTGTGAGCACAAACTTGTGCTAATCCCCGTATATTTTCATTTCTTTGTTGTATCTTTGCCGTAGAATATGCACGAAGATACATTTGATATACGATCCGAGCAGCACGCGCCCGCAACAACCGAGCGCGACTTTGAAAATGCGTTGCGCCCCCTTGCTTTCGACGACTTCAGTGGACAAAGCAAGGTGGTCGAGAATTTGCGTATATTTGTCGAAGCGGCAAAGTTTCGCGGCGAGCCCCTGGATCATACCTTGCTTCACGGCCCTCCGGGTTTGGGTAAGACAACCCTCTCGAACATTATCGCCAACGAACTGGGCGTAGGTTTTAAGGTGACCTCGGGCCCAGTACTCGATAAACCAGGTGATTTGGCTGGACTCTTGACGAGCCTAGAACCCAATGATGTGCTCTTTATCGACGAGATCCACCGCCTGTCCCCTGTGGTCGAGGAATATCTCTACTCGGCGATGGAAGACTATCGCATCGACATCATGATAGATAAGGGTCCCGCGGCGCGCAGTATTCAGATAGACCTGAATCCCTTCACCCTGGTCGGTGCTACGACTCGCAGCGGTTTGCTCACGGCTCCCCTGCGTGCTCGCTTTGGTATAAATCTGCACCTGGAGTACTATGATGTGTCGACGCTGACTACGATCATCGAACGATCGGCTTACCTGCTCGGCGTGCCCATAGACCCCAGTGCTGCAGTCGAAATCGCAGGGCGCTCGCGTGGTACGCCTCGTATCGCCAATGCCTTGCTCCGTCGCGTCAGAGACTTTGCACAAGTCAAGGGCAACGGACGTATCGACACCGAGATAGCACGCTTTGCGCTCGAGGCCCTGAATATCGACCGATATGGTTTGGATGAAATCGACAACAAGATACTGCTGACCATCATCGACAAGTTTAAGGGCGGCCCTGTGGGACTCACCACCATCGCTACGGCGATAGGCGAGGATCCGGGTACACTCGAAGAAGTCTACGAACCATTCCTGATCAAGGAGGGCTTTATCCGTCGCACGCCTCGCGGACGTGAGGTGACCGAGCAAGCCTTTACGCATCTCGGTCGTAGTCCCTATACCGGCATGGCCTTTGATCCGAAACAACCCACCTTGTTCTGAAACAATGAAAAAAATACTTGGACTATTATTGACCTTGTGTCTGCTGACAAGTTGTTCATCTACGATGCACAAGACACTCCGCATGTGGCGCCACGATACATACGCTATCTCGGGCAAGATGCATGCTTCGGTCGGCACAATGTTTCATTTGGAATACGACGAGACCGCCTTTGACCGTCAGCGCGAGATGAAATACCTGCATCCCAAAAATATGGAAAAAGGTATGGTCGGCGCAGATGCCGTCAATATGACCTACACACTCTATCCCAAGAAAAAAGGCAAACACGTCGTCTACGAGGTACATTCCTTCCGAGGAAAGGAACAAAAGCGCGTGAAGCACGTGATACGAGTAAAGAAATAACCCTAAATCAACGAAAGATTATGATCACATACAACACCGTGAATACAAAATTGCCCGCCGTGCGCAAGAAAGATATCTCTGCGTGGGTGAAGAAAGTGGCAGAAAAATATGGCAAAACCGTAGGCGATATAGCATACGTATTTTGCGATGATGAAGAGATACTCCGTGTCAATCAGCAATACCTGCAACACGACTACTACACGGATATTATCACCTTCGACTATTCCGAAGACAACAAGATCAGTGGCGACCTCTTCATCAGCCTTGACACCGTGACAACAAACGCCGAACAATTCGGTCGCCCCTACGCCGAGGAGTTGCACCGCGTGATGATCCACGGCATCCTACACCTCTGTGGCATCGATGATAAAGGTCCAGGCGAACGCGAAATTATGGAAGCAGCAGAAGATGAAGCCTTGAAGATACTCCCACCCACCGAAGCAATGGCATGGGACTTGCAATATTTGCTGGACTAAGGAAAAAATAATCACGCTGAAATATAAATAAAAATAAACGATATGAATTTTGTAGAAGAATTGAAGTGGCGCGGTATGCTCCACCAAATGATGCCCGGAACCGAGGAGTTGCTCGAAAAGGGTATGACTACTGCTTATGTAGGTATTGACCCTACTGCGGACTCTTTGCACATTGGTCACCTTTGCGGTGTGATGATGTTGAGACATTTTCAACGCGCTGGCCACAAACCTTTGGCGCTTGTCGGCGGTGCAACGGGTATGATTGGCGACCCTTCGGGCAAGAGCGCTGAGCGTAACCTCCTGAACGAGGAAACCCTTCGTCACAACGTCGCTTGTATTAAGGAACAATTGTCTCGCTTCCTTGATTTCGAAGGCGATGCACCCAATGCAGCCGAACTGGTCAACAATTACGACTGGATGAAGGATTATACATTCCTGGATTTCGCTCGTGAAATCGGAAAGCACATCACTGTCAACTATATGATGGCTAAGGATAGTGTCAAGAGACGTCTGAACGGCGAGGCAAGCGATGGTCTCTCATTTACCGAGTTTACCTATCAATTGCTCCAGGGCTACGACTTCCTACACCTCTATCAAGAGAAAAACTGTAAACTCCAAATGGGTGGTTCTGACCAATGGGGAAATATTACTACCGGTACAGAGCTCATCCGTCGCAAACTCGGTGCAGAAGCCGACGCATACGCGCTCACTTGTCCTTTGATCACCAAGGCAGATGGTAAGAAGTTTGGTAAGACAGAGCAAGGCAACGTATGGCTCGACCGCCGCTATACCACACCTTACAAGTTCTATCAATTCTGGCTCAACGTGGGCGATGCAGAAGCTGAACGCTATATCAAGATCTTTACTTCGCTCGAAAAAGCAGAAATCGACGCATTGATCGAAGAACACCAAGCAGATCCGGGCCGTCGTGTATTGCAAAAGAGATTGGGCGAAGAGGTGACTTGCCTTGTGCACGGACGCGCAGACTATGAGATGGCGCTCGAAGCATCAAACATCCTCTTCGGTAAGGCTACGAAAGAAAGCTTGACAAAACTCGACGAAGAAACTTTCCTTAGTGTATTCGACGGCGTGCCTCACTTTGAAGTCTCTCGCGAACAAGTCGTGGGTGCTAAGGCTGTGGATCTGTTTGCAGAAACTACTAAGTGCTTCCCCTCAAAGGGCGAAATGCGCAAGATGGTTCAGGGCGGTGGCGTGAGTCTTAACAAAGAAAAGCTCACTGCGTTTGACTATGAAATTTCTGCCGAGGATTTGATCGAAGGTAAGTACTTGTTGGTGCAAAGAGGTAAGAAGAATTACTTCCTTATCATCGTAAAATAAGATAAACATCAAATAGATTCAATCTGTCGGCAATGCAAATTGTTGGCAGATTGATTTTGCTTTTTCCTAGGTCTCACGCTTTCTGTTTTCCCCCAATCCATCGATGATTCAGCACCCATTAACTCTGTTCACCTACTGCCCTCGTTGCGGCGCCGAGGCGTTCTCTCCGCACGACGAGCGGAGTAAGCGATGCCAGGCGTGTGGTTTTACTTACTATCACAATGCTTCGGCTGCCACAGTCGCGGTGATTGTCAACGCGAATAGGGAGTTGCTGGTCGTACGTCGAGCCTACGAACCCGCCAAGGGGACCTTGGATCTGCCAGGTGGCTTCGTGGATCCCGGAGAAGGCGTGGATGATGGTTGCCGCAGGGAAGTGTTGGAAGAAACCGGTCTGTCCGTGAAACGCATGGAGTTTCTCTTCTCACTGCCCAATGTCTACGAATATTCAGGTTTCTCCGTGCATACAGCAGACTGCTTCTTCTTGTGCGAAATCGACGATGAAACCGCACTTTTTGCTGCCGACGATGCAGCAGAAGTGCTCTGGATTCCCG
>JAGKTZ010000107.1 GCA_021153165.1 Prevotellaceae bacterium | reverse complement strand
TTAAAAAAACATCAAAACATATACCTGAAATTCCATCCTGCAATTTGACCCATAGAACCATACTATGTGAATGTTATCCTGCAATTTGACCCATACGCCAATTTATAGCAAAAAAAATACCGCTAATTTGTGGTTGAAATTAGTGGTACTTTGATTAAACATATAGGCAGTCTGTGAGAAATTTCTGCTTCTTACAAATCTGCGAAAGCCGGAATTTCTGGCAAGAATTGATATTGCTGAGTCGTGTAGTCCAGGTGGCAACAAAAGTGGCGTAGACCATTACTCACGACCAAATATTCGGCACGCAGGACACTGTTGTACGACGAAATCTGATTGAATACCTCCTGAGTGATTTCCACGTCGGGCGCCTTGTACTCTATGATCATCCGCGGTGTCCCCTCCTCGCGTCGATAGAGCACAGTGTCGCAGCGACGACTCACCCCACCCACATTGATAGTCACCTCGTTGGCCATCAGTGGGGCCGGGTAGCCGAGATGGCCGATCAAGTAGTTCGTGAAGTGCTGGCGCACCCATTCCTCGGGCGTCAACGTGATGTAGCGGCGGCGCAGAATGTCAAAAATATGAGGTCGCCCGTTTTTTTGACTTATTTTTATGTTAAAAGTGGGTAGGTTTAATGGAATCATTTTCTTATTTTTGCAAAATGAGATACTATACCTCGCTTCGTTCATCTGTGCATACAGATTTTTCATTTGCACTAATGGCGAGCGTGGGTAAGCGAATTGCAGCGCTCCGTTTCCGCGGTTGACCGCAGTAGGCGAGTAGACGCGGCATTAATGATGACAAAATTACGAAGATTATGAAGACGAAGCAAGAAATCGTAGACAATTGGTTGCAACGGTATACGAAAATGCCGCTGGATAAGTTTGGCGAGCATATTTTGCTGACCAATTTCAATAATTACGTAGATATTTTCTGCAAGCTCAGCGGTGTCGAGCCCGTAGGTTTCGATGCCAATATGCGAGCCGCAACAGCAGGAAATATTACTATGATTAATTTCGGAATGGGTAGCCCCAATGCTGCATTGATCATGGATTTGCTCAGTTCAATCTCCCCCAAAGCTTGCCTATTCCTAGGTAAGTGTGGCGGCATATCGGACAAGACACATTTGGGCGACTATATCCTGCCACTTGCAGGAATTCGTGGTGAAGGTACGTCCAATGACTATTTCCCGCCAGAAGTGCCGGCTCTGCCTGCATTTATGTTGCAACGTGCTGTGTCAACTGCCCTACGCGACAATACTTGCGACTATTGGACAGGCACGGTCTATACGACCAACCGCAGAGTATGGGAACACGACGAACGCTTCAAACAATATTTGCGCGAAACGCGTGCGATGGCGGTAGATATGGAGACGGCTACACTCTTCTCTTGTGGTTTCTACAATCACATTCCCACCGGCGCTCTGCTCTTGGTTTCGGACAATCCTATGGTGCCCGAGGGCATTAAGACCGAAGAAAGTGATAACAAAGTGACACAATCCTTCGCAGAAACTCACGTACGAATCGGTATCGAAGCGATGAAATTGATCACAGGTGACCGCAAGACCGTGCGACATTTGAAGTTCGATTGGTAGGGATACTTGTGCTTTTTGTGTTGGGTCTCCTCTGATATTGTATAGAAGGGGAAATCCAACTTGTGGTACAGCGCGTTGGCTTTATTCATGTCAAGAGCGCAAGTAGACCTTGTGGATACACCATAATATTATCACTATTATAAAATAAAGAATAGTAAAACGACTTTTCGTAAAATAGAAAAATAATATGGCCTCATATAATTCTTCTAAGAAACCATCTGTCACCCCCGAAAGCATTGTGCGAGATGTCAGAGCTGGTAATATTCGTCCCGTATATTATCTTATGGGAGAAGAAGGGTACTATATAGATAAAATATCCGAATTCCTCATCGACAATCTCCTTACAAAGGAAGAACAAGACTTCAATCTAGTCACATTCTTTGGCGCAGATGCAGAGATTGAACAAATCATTATGGCTGCAAAGGCTTTCCCAATGGGAGCAAAGTATACGGTCGTTTTGGTGAAAGAAGCGCAAGCTTTGTCGGATTTAGATAAATTTGAATTTTATCTCAAGCAACCTCAATCCACATCCGTTGTCATATTTTGCCACATGAACGGCAAGATCGATCGTAGGTTGAAAGTGGCAGCAATGATAGAGAAGGGTGGAGTATTATATGAATCCTCAAAGGTGAAAGATGGACAGTTGCCAGTTTTTATTAAAGACTATTTGAAACGAAAGGGCTGCACCATCGAACCTGAAGCAGCCGTCTTGATGGGAGAATTTGTTGGCCCGGATCTTAATCGAATGGCTGGCGAACTGGAAAAACTTATCTTGTCACTGCCCAAAGGTGAAAAAAATATTCAAATATCCTTGGTAAAAACACACGTCGGAGAGACCAAAGAATTTGGGATTTTTGAACTCCAGGATGCGCTCGCTCAAAAAAACGCAATAATGGCTTTAAAAATTGCGAAATTTTTTGACAAAAATCCAAAGGCAAACCCGATTCAAAAGAACCTTCCTGTCCTTTTTAAGTTCTTTTCAAATTTGATGTTGGCGTATTATTCTCCAGAAAAAACAGAACGAGGAATTGCTGCCTGGTTGGGAGTGAACGAATGGCAAGTAAAGAAAAGTATCCTTCCAGCAATGAGAAATTACAATGGAGTTAAGGTGATGAAAATTCTCTCAAAGATCCGCGAAATTGATGCACGATCCAAAGGGGTAGGGAATACAAATACTTCCAACGGCGAGTTAATGGATGAACTTATGAACTTTATTTTGTACTAAAAAAGACTGTCCCTTTTTTAATGATGCGAAGATTTTGTCGCACTAAGATGCTTTCAAAAAGATAAAAAACAAATCTGGCTTTTTTCTCGATCAAGAGTTTTTAAAACCATCTTTAGAGAAAATGTAAATTCCCAAAACTAAAGTGTAGGGGAGATAT